>DAHWEW010000041.1:0-10307 GCA_027326225.1 Legionellaceae bacterium | reverse complement strand
TCAGGGCGAACGGATTAGGGAAAAATGGCTAAACTCGAGAGTGAAAAACACTCTCCAGAGGTAGACGAGACACGTTCATTATGATACAAGAATGTCTTTTCTAGGGTGAAACTTGGATTGTTAAACCTAGAAAAAGCAGTTGACCTCGTAGCGAGGATGACTAATGTCCTGATTTTAAAAGAATGTATCTCATTTTTTTGATAAAGGCATTATCATCACTATGGTGAGTCAAAAAAATGAGATATATTCTTTTAAAATCACTGCAGTAGGCATCCGTAGTAGGGGCAACTGCTTTTTCTAGGTTAAAACATGTCAATTAAATCAGACCGTTGGATAGAAAAAATGGCGCAAGATCATGGGATGATTTCACCTTACCATCAATCCCAGGTGCGAGAAAATGAGGCCGGAAGAATCATTTCTTATGGCGTCTCTAGCTATGGCTATGATGTGCGTTGCTCTACAGAATTCAAAATTTTTACTAATATTAATTCAGCGATTGTTGATCCTAAGGCATTTGATGCCAACAGTTTTGTGGATGTTCACGCGGATGTTTGTATTATTCCCCCTAATTCATTTGCACTTGCGCGTACCATTGAATATTTTCGTATCCCACGCAACATCTTGACCATTTGTCTTGGTAAATCGACTTATGCACGCTGCGGTATCATTGTGAATGTGACGCCATTAGAGCCTGAATGGGAAGGGCACGTGACTCTAGAGTTTTCAAACACGACCCCACTGCCGGCAAAAATTTATGCTAATGAAGGGGTAGCTCAGATGATTTTCTTAGAAAGTGATGACGTGTGTGCCACTTCATATCGTGATAGGGCTGGTAAATACCAAGGGCAAACCGGCGTGACCCTGCCTAAAACGTAACCTTCAACGGGTTAATCATCTTCTTTGATGGGGTGTTTATCTTTTGAGGCATCAACCCTTTCTCGTAACTCTTTACCAGGTTTGAAATGGGGGCTATATTTGGCTTTGGTTACTACTTTTTCACCCGTTTTGGGGTTGTGGGCATTGCGAGGCGGACGATAATGCAAGGAAAAGCTTCCAAAGCCACGTATTTCAATACGCTTGTTATTAATGAGTGCCTTACTCATTAATTCTAGAATATGATTTATTCCGTCGGTTATCTGCTTTTCAGGCAGTTGAGTCATTTTAGCAGCAAGGTTTTCAATCAATTTAGATTTAATCATATACACCTCAGTTAGCCGCGTTAAGCCAATTTTTGGCCCTTAAAAACGTCTCATCTTGAATATGGGATGTATGCAAACTACATCTCGATCATCACATCAAGAACTCACCTGAGTCGTTACATTTATTTATCATATGCTATTAGTATAGACTTGAAATTAAATTATTCAATGATATCAAATGATTGTAAATAGATTTTTAATGATTTTGACGTTAGTCATCTTCGCTACGAGATCAATTGCTAAATTTAGGTTTAAGCGATGGGTCTCTGAATGTAGGCGCTCACCAATCCCCAGCTCATCCGGACCGTTGTTGTACTTAAGAGAGTGAAAGCGTCGGGAGGTAATTTTTTGCTGGTTGTGATGATGAGTGTTTCGGAGCTCATTTGTTTTAAACGAAGCATGAGTCTTTCCCAAGTTTCCCCAAAATAGGCCGTCGCATTGACAAAAATAAGTGTGGCATCATTAAAATCAGCCAGAAGAAAGTCCTTGTGAATGAATTGGATGATATCGGCTTTGTCACGATAATCTGGCATTTCTTTCAAAAGGGTAAGCTGGTGGAGAGCTTGTTGATGTAAGAGTTCGAATAATTCAATGCCACAGCATTTTTGCATCTTAAAAACCATGGCACTGGCTATCACTGCTTTGCCAATACCACTCCCTAAATCATAAAAGACAGTGCTTGGATTGGGATTAGTTAATGATAATAGTGCAATGTAAGAAACAAAATCAATTTCGCCATAGGTGTATTCCATCGCATCCCCGATAAGTCTTGCTCTCTTTGAGAGGGCAAAGCCATCAACAGTTTGATAGAGATGCTGATGAGTTGCTAAATGCTGAGGTAAATTCAAAGAATGATACCAACGCTTGATGATGGTACGCCTTTTCCAATGAGGATATATTAAAAAAAAAGCGCACATTGTCAAAGCGAATATCATCAATAGGTTCATGCGTAGGATGTTAATATTTCCTTAACGTGTATTGATTAGAATAAAAGTAATCCTAAAGCGTAGAGAACGCAATGGCTTTTGTGCCTCCTAGATACAAACCTCAAAGTTTTTTTAAGCAGTCTGAAGTAGAGATATCAACGCATCACCAAGATGAGAATACTTCTTTTGTTGAAGTAGGCAGTAAGGATCCGAATGGATCTTTTCGTGCGATTGCACTCGCATTGTTTGATTATGCCCTCACTCACAATCGTGTCTTAGGCTCTTGGTTAGGCATTCTTTTACAAGCGCATTTTCAGAATTTTACTGAACAGCGCCCAACCATACCGGGTCTGACAACGCATAGAGATAGATTGATTCAATTGCAAAAGCAAGTGCATATGGGAGTTCTGCTGGAATCGGTGGCTGATACTTTACGTCAGTTGGCAGTAAGTGAAATGTGTACGGCGGGTAATCCTGGCCACTATCGCGAAGCATTTCTTTTGCATGATGAGGGGATAGAGCCTAATATCCTTAGGAAACCTTCGACCTGGCTTAATACTGAAGGTATTGCTGCTGTGGCGAAGGCTATGAACATATCTATTGAGCTTCGCGTCATAGAGCGTCTAAAACAAATACCAAGAGCTGATATCTATAATGAAGGAGCAGAGGGACCTCTGGTCGTTTTACAAGTACAAGATAACACTTATAGGCCCCGTGTGAGCAGCGACCAGTTTCGTTCTTTTAAGATGCCATTACAGCGCTCATCTGAAAAAAAAGGAAAGCTTACTTTTGAGGATCCAAGTCTAGATAATATTCTGGCTCAGATAAAAAGCCATGAGGATAGATTGCTTGCTCTGTTTGATAATGTCTATCATCGGTTAACGGTAATGCTTGACGCCAAAGAAATCAGTTCAGCCAATTGTTCTCAGATTTACCTAACATGTTTGAAGCATCCCAGTGAGCGGTCAATGCCAAGCCAATATGTTGGGACATTGCATGGGACTGAACAGTATTTTAATACGTTGATGAGCCAAAGAAAAAGACTAACATCCAACCACAAAGAAGTGCCTGAGTCTATCCACGCCTTAGCACGAGCGGTCGCTTTGCAGCAGATAGATGCTGATGAGTTATTTGCTCATATTGAACAAACTGATCAAACCAAGTCAAATCCTTGTTCTCTCATCCAGTCATCATTGGCAAATTTTGACATATAATTGCGAATAGAGTCTGGTAATATCACCAAACATCTTTCCTTGTCGTTTAATTTTTTTGCAGCCTGTAATGCTCCCCACATGGCAGCACCACTCGATCCGCCCACCAATAGTCCTTCTTCACGAATTAATCTTCGTGCAATCTGAAACGAGTCGGCGTCAGAGGTTTTGATGTATTGATCAATCAAGGTGTTATCGAGCACATCAGGAAAGAAATCATAGCCGATCCCTTCCACTTGATAAGGTTTGATTTCGTTGCCTCCTCCTAAAATAGAACCAATTGGATCGACGCCCACGATTTGAATGGAGGGGTTATATGCTTTCATGCGTTTTGCAATACCTGTGATGGTCCCTCCGGTTCCTACGCCCGCAACAATCATATGTAAATCTTCGCCAAAATCATCAATAATTTCTTGGGCGGTGTGATTGAAGTGCGCATTAGGATTATCAGGATTAGCATATTGATCTAATACATGAGAATGAGGAATTTCTTTTTGTAGTTGTCTCGCTAATGAAATGTGACTGTCAGGATCATTCCATAGCGCATCAGAGCGGGTGCGATAAATAACAGCTCCCAGGCGTTCAAGGACCACTTGTTTTTCATGACTCATTTTGTTTGGCATGGTAATGATCACCTGATAGCCCATCACTGCACCTGCTAAGGCGATACCGATGCCTGTATTCCCAGATGTAGGTTCTATCAAGGTATCGCCTGGTTTGATTCGTCCTTGTCGTTCAGCATTTTTAACCATTTCATAACCAATTCTATCTTTTACTGAACCACCAGGGTTAAAAAATTCACATTTTGCATATAGTTCACAAGATAATTCAGCGCCCAGATGATTGATTTTAACAATAGGGGTATGGCCAATGGTGGCAAGTATATTGGGAAATATCATGGTCACTTTTCTCTCTATGTTCAGATGAGTCTAGTCAATGAATGTTCTGTTGGGTCATTTTGAGTATAGTGTAACCATGTAAAGGTGACAACTATTGAAAGGCTTGCTTTTTGTGTATGCTCTGAAACCATTGATTCATGACCAAAGGTCGAATGTATCTTTTTATCTTTTTTGCGTAAAGGTAGGCTGAGTTACTAGCAAGGTCAATTAAGATATATAAACCTGCAGCACAGGACGGTGTGAAGCCTATAGTTGGATAATTAGGATGATTCCCCAATACGCCATACCATTCCCAGGATGACAAAACAGTGCCTGTGAGTTCTACATAGTACGTCATAAAAAACATACTTAAATAAAAAATAGGTTTTTGTCTGTGGCGTATGGTGATTAAGAAAAGGATATATAGAATAAAACCCGCCACATCATTTAATAATAATAAGGATAAAAAAGCAGTTAAAAATGCAAATTTAGTCAAGTATGGTTCGATGATTTTGTGGTTAGTCCAAACTAAGGGTTGTTTGCAGATAAGATACACTGTCGCGTAAATCATTGCGTGGCCCAAAGGAATATACACGGGGATATTTTTTAAACGGTACTGATAGAGAACCAGGATGAGTGATCCGAGGCATTCGGCGAAAAAGCTGCAAATGGTCATGAGTAGGATGATCCAATACAATTTGCCTTTGGCGATATACAAAAACCAACTATAGTTAATGATCATGATGAGGTTGCATATGTCTTGACCATGCGCACAATACTTGTCAAACCAAGGGCTATCAATGAAGATGAAAAACGGTGTTCCGAATATGGCCATAGTCGTTTGTAAGAGATACAAGTAATTGATTTTCACAATGTTCCAGTGATTTTTGCTTGACTATGAGCTCATCATATAAGGTGTGGTTATAAAGTCAAATGAGGATAAAAAAAATAGTCTTGCTTCAATGCCAGTAGGTTGATAGTCTTTTCTTACCTTCTTTTTCAAACGCATCGATCATGTCTTTTAAGAAATACATTCAAACATTGATAACAAATCCTAATATCTATATTGCTGCTATCATTGGAACATTTGTTGGAATGGTTGCAGGCGGGGCTGTAGGATTGTTTTCAGGTGGTTTTATTTCGTATACCTATGACCTATGTCCTGGGTGTGTGGCCCCTTTTGATTATGTGAACCCAGATGTGTTTGCAGGTGGGATTATGGGCCTTTTTATTGGTTCATATATTGGTGGCATTGGTATAGGCACGCTCACGATATTTAAAATACATCATAAAACGATAGCTTCACAAATCATTACCCCAGACAATTTACCCAATGTTCTTTTGAGTGCTTTTCGGATGAGTATGGAGTTATCTATTGGTATGGCAATAGGGGCGGTTATTGGTAGTTTAAGATTGCCGGGACTAGGTTCTGTGCTGGGAGCTGTGATGGGGACGATGCTGATACTCTATACCTCAACGGTAAGAAAGGGTAACCATGAGTGAATTAAAGACAAAAGTGGCAAGAGCGGCTTTAGAGTATCTTGGCGATCATGTGATCATAGGTGTGGGGACTGGTTCTACAGTAAATTGTTTTATCAAAGAATTAGCGACCATCAAACATCGTATTGATGCCTGTGTTGCGAGTTCTATAGCTTCAGCGCGTCTTTTAAAAGAGCTCGGTATTCCAGTGCTTGATTTAAATGTGGTGGGTGAGTTGCCCATTTATATTGATGGTGCCGATGAAGTGAATGCCCGACACGAAATGATCAAAGGGGGTGGCGGTGCTTTGACTTCAGAAAAAATCATTGCCACTGTGGCTGAACAATTTATTTGTATTGTTGATGAGAGTAAAGTGGTTTCTGCGTTAGGACATTTTCCTGTAGCGGTTGAAGTGCTTCCTATAGCACGTAGTTTTGTCGCGCGTGAATTGGTTAAATTAGGCGGGGATCCTGAGTATCGTGAAGGGTTTATTACGGATCATGGCAATATTATTTTGGACGTTTATCATTTAAACATCGATTTACCAAGAGCTTTAGAAGAGTCGATTAATCTTATTCCCGGTGTCGTTGAAAATGGTCTGTTTGGTAAACGCATGGCTAATCACGTTCTAGTGGCTAAAGCCGATGGCGTCATGACGCTTTAATGAGCTTCATCCCAATTTTGTCCAACTCCAATAGATACTTTCAAGGGTATTGATAATTCTACGGGATGTTCCATGAGTTCACGGACGATTTGTTTGGCGGACTCGATCTTGTTCTGATGCACTTCAAAGACCAATTCGTCATGTACTTGCATGATCATTCGAATGTGGGTGTTTTCTTTCTGATTTTGCCAGTCGGCCACAGCAATCATGGCTAACTTGATGATATCAGCCGCAGTGCCCTGCATGGGACCATTGATGGCTGTGCGTTCAGCGGCTTTTCTTTGCATCATGTTACGAGCATTAATATCAGGCAGATACAATCGTCTGCCAAATAATGTCTCGACATAGCCTTGTTGATGTGCCAGTGTGCGTGTCTTTTCCATATAATCCAAGACACCTGGATAGCGTTTGAAATAACAATCGATGTAATGTTGTGCATCTTGGCGCGAAACACCTAATTGACGGGCCAAACCAAAAGCAGACATGCCATAAATCAAACCAAAATTGACCGCTTTTGCCCGCCTGCGTTGCTCACCTGTGACTTTATCTAAGTCAACGGCAAAGATTTCGCTGGCAGTTGCTGTGTGAATGTCATACCCGTTGGCAAAAGCATTTTGTAGACCTTGGTCATTAGAAAGATGCGCCATGATGCGAAGTTCAATTTGCGAATAGTCCGCTGTCAACAAAACATGTTCTGCGGGTGCAATAAATGCTTTTCGGATCAGACGACCCTCTTCGCTTCTGATAGGGATATTCTGCAGGTTTGGTTCACTCGATGATAAGCGCCCTGTTGCTGCTACGGCTTGATTATAAGACGTATGCACGCGTCCTGTTAGTGGATTGATACATTTGGGTAGGGCATCAATGTAGGTTGAAACCAACTTGCTTAAACTTCGATGCTCTAAAATGACGGCTGGCAATCGATAGTCATAGGCCAATTCTTGAAGAACCGACTCTGCTGTTGAAGGTTGTCCTTTGGGTGTTTTGGCAAGGATGGGTAATTTTTGCTCGTCATATAAAATCTCTAGTAATTGCTTAGGCGAGTTTAAATTAAAAGGCTTTCCCGCTAGAAGATGTGCTTCATCCACAAGAGAAGCCATCCGTTTTTTCAAACGTTCACCGTGACTTTGCAATGTGTTCTTGTCAATTAGGACACCATGGCGCTCCATTTCAGCGAGAATGGTCAATAGAGGTATTTCTATGTCATGAAGGACACGACGTAATTTCTCATCCATCATGGGATATAAGGTTTGGTGAAGTTTAAGGGTCACTTCAGCGTCTTCTGCGGCATAGGGAGCTGCTTTTTCGATAGGGATCTGATTAAAATGGAGCTGATGAGCACCACTGCCTGCCACTTCTTCATAGGTAATGGTTTGATGACCTAGGTAGGCTAGTGCCAGTGAATCCATGTCATGGCGACCTCTGTTGCTGTTTAATAGGTAGGACTCCAGCATGGTGTCAAAGGCGATTCCTTTTAACGTGATCCCATGATTTTTAAACACATTGTAATCATACTTTAAATTTTGACCAATTTTACCAATGTTTGCATTTTCAAGAATGGGTTTCAGTGCATTCAGAACAAATTCTCGGTCCAATTGTTCTGTGCTATCATCATGAGCAAGTGGGATGTAGGCGGGTTTCGTTGGATCGATTGCCAAGGCAACGCCTACAATGTTTGCTTCAATGGCATTGAGGCTCGTGGTTTCAGTATCGACACAAAATAAGGGTGCGGCTTGTAATGCCGAAAGCCACTGATGAAATGCTTTTTCCTTTGTGATGAGTTCAAAAGAGGTTGACTGATTCGCAGCTTTTTCTAGTTTAGGCGTTGTGGAATGTTCTGTTGTTAATGAGGCAAGCCAAGTTTTAAACTCAAGCTCTCTAACAATTGTAACGAGCTCTTCTTGATGCGCGGGGTTTAAGGTGAGATCGGATAAAGTGACGGGTAACTCTACGTCCAACTTAATGGTGACTAATTTTTTGGATAATGGGAGTTGTGGAAGGCTCGCGCGTAGATGCTCCCCAATTTTACCAGGAATGGCATCCGAGGCTTTTGTCAGCGCATCTAAGGTTTGATATTCAGATAGCCATTTCACTGCAGTTTTAGGCCCACATTTATTCACGCCAGGAATGTTATCGGATGAATCGCCAACTAAGGTTAAATAGTCAATCATTTGTTGAGGTTTAACCCCAAATTTCTCTAAAACGCCATCAGGATTTAGAATTTGATTGGACATGGTATTGATGAGTGTGACATGGTCATTGACGAGCTGTGCCATGTCCTTGTCGCCGGTCGAAATGAGAACTGGAATGTGTTGTTGATGAGCCATATGTGCCAGTGTGCCAATGACATCATCCGCTTCGACTCCATCAATGATCAACACACAAATGCCCATCGCTTTTAATAGATCTACCAATGGTAGAAATTGCGAACTGAGCTCTTCAGGCATTGGCGGACGATGCGCTTTGTACAGAGGATACCATTCATCTCGAAATGTTCGTCCTTTGGCATCAAATACCACGGAAAGGTGTGTGGGTTGATAGTCCTTGATAAGTCTTCTGACCATATTGGCTACGCCATAAATAGCGCCAGTGGCTTGTCCTTTGGAGTTCATTAAGGGTGGTAGCGCATGGAATGCGCGAAAAAAATAAGAAGAGCCATCGACCAAAATCAAGGGTGTCAAATCTTTTTTCATGATGGGTTAAGATTCCTTATCAATCAACTCCAGTCGTTCGGATAATTGGGCTACTTTTTCACTCAATGTTTTTATATTTTTGCGCATCAAGGGGATCCGCGTGGCAGCAAATTCATGCTCGATCGCTTTGTCTTTAGGTCTTGCAGGATTGCCTAAATAAATATTGCCTTGTTTTAAATGTTTCTTTGGTGGGACGCCTGCGCGTGCGCCCAGGATCACGCCGTCATCGATACGCACATGATCACTCACTCCGACGTTTGCTGCAAAGATCACATGATTACCACTGACGGTGCTGCCCGCAATACCAGTAAATGCACAAAGAATATTGTGTTTGCCCAGTTGAACGGAATGGGCCACTTGGACCAAATTATCAATTTTTGTGCCTTCACCGATGACGGTTGCACCTAATGTTGCTCTATCAATCACAGAATTCGCACCAATCTCGACATGATCTCCTATGATCACTCGACCCACATGAGGTACTTTCAGGTGTTGACCATCATCTAGGGTATAACCAAAACCATCTGAACCAATCACGGTTGATGCATGGATACAAACGTTTGAACCGATTTGGCAGGTATCGTAAATCGTCACGTGGGGATGAATCGTGGTGTGATTGCCAATCGTTACTTCATGACCTATGTGAACATGGCTTTTAATCACACAGTTATCACCAATGATGCTTCCTGATTCAATGATCACGTATGGAGCAATGGAAATGTTCTTTCCTAAGACAACGTCTTTGGCAATGACTGCTGTTGGGTGGACAGTCGGTTCTGGTTTTCGCTCCGGGTAGAAGTGATGTAATAGTTTAATGAATGCAATGAAAGGATTTTGTACTTGGATCATCGCTTTATTCAGGGAATCCACATGATTTGCAACCAAAACCGCAGCGGCGTTTGATGCTTCAGCCCGTTTTAAGTTGTCTGTCCCTTCAGCAAATACCAGAGAATTTGTGGCAATATGATCGATAGGTGATAAAGCAGTAATAGATACATTCATATCACCAATCACTTTTCCCTGAACAAGGGAGGCTATTTCAAAAAGCGAAGCATTCATTAAAAATCTTCTCATCCTGCAAAAGGATGGAATTATACCGCTATGTGGTAGAAGTTGCGAATCTTATTGGGAAATCAACAGGGCAAGATCACACCATAACGAATTAAATTAACACAAAAAATCTGTAAAAATTACCGTCATCCTGAACGTAGTGAAGGATCTCCTAAAAGTAGACTTGCTCTTAAATACCAGGAGATC
>DAHWEW010000416.1:0-501 GCA_027326225.1 Legionellaceae bacterium | reverse complement strand
GGTACAAAATCGTGTACAAGCTGCAATGGCGCAACTTCCCATCGCTGTACAACAACAAGGTGTCGTAGTCCAACAAAAATCCACAGCGGTTTTACAGTTTATTACGCTCACCTCTGAACACGGAGAATATGATGGTCTATTCCTAAATAATTATGCAGCCATCAATATGCAAGATGAATTGGCGCGCTTGCCAGGTGTTGGAAATGTTCTCATTTTTGGCTCTGGTACTTATGCGATGCGCATCTGGCTTGATCCTAAAAAAATGTTAGCGTATTCGCTGAATCCTAAAGACGTATTAAATGCCATCAGTTCTCAAAACAAACAAGTATCCGCAGGTCAAATCGCTTCTCCACCGACTTCTGGACAGCAAGCTTTTCAATTAACGGTCAACGTACCAGGACAACTTATTGATCCAGAACAATTTGGCAATATCATTATTAAAAGCCAATCCACACAACCCAATCAATCTGCAAATAACAGCAGTAGCGCACAAATTGTCCA
>DAHWEW010000415.1:0-509 GCA_027326225.1 Legionellaceae bacterium | reverse complement strand
CAGTGAGCAGTGTATCTAATTTTCTTGTGATATTGAGAATGATGTTCACAAACTGTGCGCCGCCACTCTGATAAAGTTATGGGGTCTGTTTGTCCATGTAAACAGACTTATACCTGCAATGATTTTGTTATTGAGTTCGATTTAATGATTGAACTTTGGATCATGGATTTTCAACCATAATCGAAATTCAATTGTTGAGCAATACTTCATGCCTTGGAAAAGCGTCTGTATCTTCTACACATCTGTGTAGACCCACGTAAAACCAAGGTCTGGATCGGCATTGATAACAAACCACATCCATGTGGTCCGATGTGCCATCTATGGCACAACGGGTTATCAATACCGATCCAGACCTTGGTTTTACTCTTTACGTTTCCAAGTTGTGACCAAGAGACAGTGGGTGTGCGCGATCGTATATTCTTTATCGAAGAAATATTTTGGGTTCCCCTGATTTCGTTGATCTCATGACTCATATCATACTTATGCAATTAATGTATAATTAGATTATA
>DAHWEW010000414.1:0-513 GCA_027326225.1 Legionellaceae bacterium | reverse complement strand
CGCCATGCAAAGCTCCGATGCGCTGCACGCCGAGCAGGCGCTCAGCGTGGGCGGCGCCAAGGCCGTGCCCGCGGTGCGCGCGCTGGCGCGCAAACTCGGCGTCGATCTCGCGCGCGTCGCGCCCAGCGGCGCCGGTGACGTGGTCACCATGAACGACGTCAAGCTGGCCGCGGCCAGCGGCAGCGCCGCAGCCGTCCCCTCTTCCGCCGGGAGAGGGTGGCGCGCAGCGCCGGGTGAGGGTTCGGCATCGACGCAACGTGCCGCAACACCCGAACCCTCATCCGCCCTGCGGGCACCTTCTCCCGAGGGGAGAAGGGAAGATCAGCGCACCGCGCTGTCCGCCGCCGGCAAGCCGGTGCGCACCAGCCCGCCCGCCGCGCACGCGGTACTCGGCCAGCCCGAGCAGCTCAAGGGCATGCGCCGCACCATGGCGCGCGTCATGGCCGAGGCGCACGCGCAGATCGTCGCCACCAGCATCGTCGATGACGCCGACCTGCACGCGTGGCAGCCCGG
>DAHWEW010000413.1:0-535 GCA_027326225.1 Legionellaceae bacterium | reverse complement strand
ATCGTGCATGAAATTCCAAATGCCCGGAGCTGCAAGTGCTGCTGTGATGATTACACATAAAATGATTCGAAATGATATTCCAGCAAGAAAAATAGCAGAAAGTCCTGAGGCGATAACCATGATCGCAGTGCCCAAATCCGGTTGTTTTGCTATCAGAATGGCGGGTATAAAAATAAACATTGCAGCTACAAGAAGGGCTTTAATATTACGCTGAATGGGTTTGTTTTCAATATACGAGGCAACCATTAAAGGTACTGCTAACTTCATGATTTCAGAGGGTTGAAAGCGAAACAAGCTGAGGTCAAGCCATCGCTGCGCCCCTTTTCCAATTTTCCCCATCACAATTACCGCAATAAGTAATAGAAGCCCCATAAAATAAAGCCATGGTGCCCATAACTTGTATTTATGAGGCGGAATAAAACTAAAAGCGACCATAACTGATAATGCTAATGTAAGACGCAGAGCTTGACGAAGAACCATGTCTAGGCTTTGTCCTGATGCACTATATAAAATGATTAATCCAAACGTAATTAAT
>DAHWEW010000412.1:0-539 GCA_027326225.1 Legionellaceae bacterium | reverse complement strand
CAGAGACTGGCTCGAGGCACTAATGGAGAGCCGGCTTTTACAACACAAACATATCGCCGGCAATTTTAGCAAATCAAAGGCGTGATGTGGCTTATTTGAGCAAACAATGGTTCGAGACGGCGCGACGTACCTCTTACCTCAACTAATTTTCTTTTGCGCGCCTCCTCACCACGAACGGATCGAAGTAAATTTAAAAAAATTCTGTTCTTTCCCTATATTTTACACGAAGTGTTTAGGTTACTCAGGGCGAACGGATCTTGGAGTATTAGGATTAAAAAAGGCTAAAGTCCAGACTTACTAAAATGGACTAAATTGTATGAAAATTGGCTATGCACGTGTTTCGACAAAAGATCAATCATTGAATATGCAAATTGAAGCACTTAAACAGGCCGGTTGTGTGCAAATTTTCGAAGAAATTGCTAGTGGTGCAAAAACCGCTCGACCTGTACTGGAGGAAGTCATACGTAATTTACGCGAAAGTGACACGCTGGTTATTTGGAAATTAGATCGACTTGGGCGTAATTTAGGACAGCTTATTC
>DAHWEW010000411.1:0-558 GCA_027326225.1 Legionellaceae bacterium | reverse complement strand
GAGCCGTTTCTGCATGCATTGTTTCATCCACTTGCATTTGCAAAAGAATCGCGCGTGTTTTTCCATCTTGAGCCGGCAAACGTGCAATATGGTTTTTCAAATGTGCAGTAACTTGCCGTTCCGTTTCTGCAACAAAACCCAAACTCCATTGATCCCCTACCCAGCCGGCAAAAAGTCCAATGATAAATGAACCAGCATACCATAAAGGATTCAACAATCCTGGCACGCTATTCAACTCTCGTAGACGCTCTTCACACCAAGCTAAGTGATCAATTTCTTCCAATGCCGCCACGGTCATTTGATCTCTAACCGTTGTCAATTGAGCAGTGAGCGCCTGACCTTGATAAAGTGCTTGCGCACACACTTCACCCGCATGATTCACACGCATCAATCCAGCAACTTGTTTTTGTTCTTTTGCATTCAGCGTTGGCTCAACCATCCCTTCAGCAGGATTAGGGCGTGCAGCCTGACGCAATGGGGGTACACACAATGACCGCAAGGCAACATCAAAGGCAGAAATCCATTGATCTACAGGTGATAATTGACGATTCATCGATA
>DAHWEW010000410.1:0-558 GCA_027326225.1 Legionellaceae bacterium | reverse complement strand
CATTAATTATCTTGCTTATATTGCATCAAAACTTAGGAACCTTCTTTAATAAACTTATTCAACTCATTTTCTGAATATGAAAACAAGGATTTGGCCACCAGTTTTAAAGATTTTTCCTCGTTTGGAGTAATATTATCTTTGTCAGTCTTCTCAAAACCATACACAAATTTAGTATTTTAAGGCACGTTTTGGTCACACTTTCCCTAAAGACCAAGTGCTTTAGCAACAAATAACAGTTATAACTTATTGATTTTAAACGTATTTAAATGGCGCGCTCGGAGGGACTCGAACCCCCGACACCTTGGTTCGAAGCCTGATGCTCTATTTTTAAAAACCTTATAAATCAATACCTTGCTACGCATCAAATCATCGAAAAACTGCCTAGAGCAGCCTAAAACTGCCTAGTGCTGCCACAGCCATGCCACAGTTTATGACACAGTGATTTTTATCGCATGGCGCACACATCACCCCTCTTCTGAGATAGGCTTTTGTCTCAGACTCTTAAGCTGACCTTGCTTCGACTTATCATCTAGCATTTTCTGCTTAGAGCGCCTTGAG
>DAHWEW010000040.1:0-10579 GCA_027326225.1 Legionellaceae bacterium | reverse complement strand
CGAGCTTAATCGCATACATGGTATCAATATCAAATGTCCCTCCGAGATACCCTAGGTATAAAAAAGAAGCAAGCATCAATACCGAACCAAGGAAGGTATATAGGAAAAATTTAATCGCAGCGTAGACTCGATTGTCAGAGCCAAATATGCCAATGATGAGATACATTGGGACCAAGGTCGCTTCCCAAAAGATATAAAACACAATTGCATCCATAGCTGAGAATACGCCTACCAGCAACCCTTGCATGATTAAAAATGCTGCTAAATATTGAGCGATACGTTTTTTAATACTTGCCCAGGTAGCTAGAATGACAATGAGGTTAGTGAAGACTGTTAAGGCAATTAAGATGAGTGATAAGCCATCAATCCCAAGGTGGTAATGAATCCCAAGTGCTGGCATCCAGGGAATGTCTTCGACATATTGCATGGATTCTGCTTTGATATCAAATCCCGATATCATAGGCACACACATCATTAAAGTAAGAATGACGGTAAATAGTGACAAATAGCGAGACACATTAGGATTACTGTCATCGCCAGTAAGAAAGACAAACACGCCACCAATAATTGGCAGCCAAATCAAAAGATTGAGCAAATGATGCATACCATCACCCTATATTAACAACCAGCAAAGAAAGGCCAATAATCCAAAAACCATCACAGCTATATAATGATACAAATAACCATTCTGAAAACGTCGACCAATCACTGCAAACCACTTCACGGTATAACCCGTGCCATTGACAAAAAAGCCATCAATCAGTAATTGATCACCCAGATGGTAAAGACCACGACCTATAGCTTTAGCCCCGCGGACAAACACAATATCATTGAACGAGTCGAACCCATACTTATTCATCAGAACTCGATAGAGCAAAGACAGCCGGCTTGCCAAAACAGCAGGTATGGATGGAATCAAAATGTAACATAAATAGCTCAAAAAGACCCCAGAAATGGTGAGCCAGAACACCAGCGAACGAGGAGCTTCAATCATCGAACTCAAAGGCGATACCACTTCTTTTGCCATTTCAGCAAGAACATTATATTCAGGAAGGACAAAGATTGAAGAACCCAGTAAGGGTGCTTTGTCAAACAACATTGGCATATATAAAATGTACCCTATGACAACAGAAGGAATAGCCAGCATCACCAACGGCAACCATACAACCCATGGAGATTCATGAACATGTGACAGCGTATGCTTATCCATCCGAGGTTGGCCATGAAAAGTCATAAACAAAGCACGGAACGTATAAAGTGCGGTAACCATCGCTCCAACGACCACGCAAAAATAGGCATAAGCACTACCTGGGAGCTGGGTTAAACCCACTGCTTCAATAATGGTATCTTTTGAATAAAATCCTGAAAAAGGAGGAATGGCACAAAGCGCTAACCCACCGATCAAGAAAGTGACATATGTAATTGGCATTTTACGCCACAAGCCACCCATTTTTCTCATATCTTGCTCATGATGCATGCCCATAATGACTGAGCCTGCAGCCAAAAACAGCAGCGCTTTAAAGCAGGCATGGGTCAGCAGATGAAATATACCAGCACTAAAAGCAGAAGCCCCCATAGCTGCCATCATATAGCCCAGTTGCGATAAAGTAGAATAAGCAATCACACGCTTGATATCATTCATCACGATGGCCAAAATACCTGTAAACAAAGCGCCAGTTGCACCGATGATTAATATAAAATTCAAGGTGACTTTAGATAACTCGATCAATGGTGAAATTCGAGCAACCATGAAAACCCCAGCGGTCACCATTGTTGCTGCATGGATCAATGCTGAAATAGGGGTTGGACCTTCCATTGATTCAGGTAGCCATACATGCAATGGGACTTGTGCGGATTTACCCATGGCCCCAACAAACAGCAGCATACAGCTCACCGTGATGACTGACCAAGGATGACCCTCAAACAGCGTAATCGTTTCACTAGCCAGCGAATTTGCGCTCTGGAAAACGGTGTCGTATTCTAGACTTCCAGTGTAAGCCAATACCAACGCTATCCCTAGTATGAACCCAAAATCTCCCACGCGATTGACAATAAATGCTTTTAAGCTCCCCTCAATTGCAGACTCTTTTTGGTACCAGAAACCAATGAGCAGATAAGATACCAAGCCAACTCCTTCCCAACCAAAAAACAATTGAAGAAAGTTATTTGCTGTGACCAGCATCAGCATCATAAAAGTGAATAAGGATATATAACTAAAAAAACGTTGGTATCCATCATCATCAGCCATATAACCAATTGTGTAAACATGGACCAAAAATGAAACAAATGTGACAATAACCATCATGACCACGGTCAGAGGATCAATCAAAAAGCCAATATTGAACGAATAAGGGAACCATTCTCCCCCATTAGCCCATGAATAGAGTGAGTGATTTAGGGGAGCTACAGCGCCTGATAAAATCTGATAAGCCACATAAAGCGATAGTAATAATGAAAGACCAACCGTACCAATCGTGACACTATGCGCACCTACCCGACCAATTTGATGTCGAAAAAATCCAGCAATAGTCGCGCCCACCAAAGGTGCCAGCACTATGATCAAACAACACTGTAAAATACTCACGTTGTCACCCTTTTAAATGATTCATTTTGTTGATATCAATATTGCCCATATTTCGGTATAGCAACATCACAATGGCAAGCCCGATAGCAGCTTCTGCTGCGGCCACAGTCAAAATAAAGAAGACGAAGACTTGACCTGCCATAGCATCATAATAATGTGAAAAAGCTACAAAATTGGTGTTGACTGCCAGCAGCATCAACTCAATACAAACCAATACGAGAATGATATTCTTTCGGTTAATGATAATCCCTACCAAACTCAAGCTAAATAAGCTCACACTCAACAACAAATAGTCGCTCATTGGAATCATATAGAATCCCCCAAAATTATTTCTCTGATTTCATGTTTATCAGCTTAACCCTATCATCCCGACGAACCATGATTTGCTTAGTAATGTTTTGTCGTTTTGAACGAATCGGATTACGATGCACCAAGGTAATTGCCGACACGATGGCCACTAACAAAATCACCGCTGCAAGCTCAAAAGCAAACACATAATCCGTGTATAAAACCATTCCAAGCGCTTCGGTATTGGGAAGATGTTTTGAATCGGTGACAACATCAAGTGGCATATAATCACCGGCAACTGTTTCACGTACAGCGATAGATGCCTTTACATCGGTGTTGAATTGATTTTTTGGTATGGCTAGTAACAGTAAGCTGACGAGTAAGGCCACGATAAATACACCTATAGGTATATAGCGATAGACATTTTTTTTCATCGACTCTATATCAATGTTGAGCATCATCACCACAAACAAAAATAAGGTCATTACTGCACCAACATAAACCAGAACCAAGATCATCGCTAAGAACTCAGCATGAACCATGATCCATAAAATAGAACTGGCGAAAAAGGCCAATACTAAAAATAGGATGCACCGAACTGGATTATTTAAGGTGATCACCATCAAAGCTGATAACAGGGTGATCCCAGCAAATACGTCAAATATGACTTTCGGTAATAACTCATGCATTTTTTACCCCATTAACGATATTTTTCATCAAGCGCTCTATCTGCCGCCAATCGATTTTCCATCAAATCGCCCACAGCTAGAAGTTTGTCTTTTGTCATAATGTTTTGACCACGCTCACTGATATGATAATGATGAATGGGTGTCACCACGATTGAATCAACAGGGCAAGACTCTTCACACAATCCACAATTGATACATTTGAACATATCAATATCATATCTTGTTGTTCGCCGTTGACCATCTTCTCTTGGTTCTGATTCAATGGTGATTGCAAGAGCCGGACATACCGCTTCACATAACTTACAGGCAATACATCTTTCTTCGCCATTTGGATACCGACGTAATGCCAACATGCCACGAAAGCGAGGAGAGATAGGTGTGTCTTCTTCAGGAAATTGAATGGTTATTTTTTTCTTGTAAAAATATTTAGCCGTCACTTTTAAACCAAGCAAAAGCTCCAACAATATAAAGCTTTTGAAATAATGTTTGATGTATGTGTATGCTTTCTTCATTCTGATTAGAACCATGGTTTCACGTGCAAATTGACCATCAGGGCTGTAACAATCACCCAAACAATCGTCACCGGGATCAAAACCTTCCAACCCAATCTCATCAACTGATCATAACGATAGCGTGGGAAAGTTGCTCTGATCCATAAATACACAAATAAAAAGAATACTATTTTTACCAATAACCAAATAAATCCTGGCACAAAGTAAAACACTTCACTTAAGTAAGGGATCCCCTCAAAAGGAGATAGCCAACCACCTAAAAATACCAATGCCATAACAGTTGAGATCAAAATCATACTGGCATATTCAGCAAGGAAAAACAGAGCGAAACCAATGGCTGAATACTCCACGTGAAATCCAGCCACGATCTCAGATTCACCCTCTGCCAAATCAAATGGGGCGCGATTGGTTTCAGCGATACCAGCTATCCAAAATGACATAAACAGAGGTAAAAGTGGAAGAAACCACCAATGCCAAACCCCCCCGCTCTGCGAATTGACAATATCGGTCAAATTTAAGCTATTCGCTGCAAGCAGCACGCCAACAAAAGCAAATCCCATTGGAATTTCATAAGAGATGGTTTGCGCGGCACTTCTAAGTGCGCCCAGCATCGCATATCTCGAATTCGATGCCCAACCTGCTATCAACACCCCATATACGCCTAGAGAACTCATTGCAAACAGATATAAAGTACCAGCATTGATGTTCGCCAAAACTATCCCTTCATTGAACGGGATTACAGCCCATCCAGCAAGTGCTGGAACCAATGAAAACAAAGGGGCAATGACGAATAGGTATTTGTTCGATCGGGTAGGAACAATGATTTCTTTACAAATCAACTTGATGAGATCGGCAAAAGGTTGCAATAACCCTCTATAACCCACTCTATTGGGGCCAATTCGTACTTGAATATATCCAATCACTTTTCGTTCAGCGTAGGTTAAATAGGCCACGCACACAAGAAGTGGCACTACAATAGCCAGAAATTTAAGGATAATCCACAGTAAAATACCAATATCTTGTAGCATATTGTGCTTACCTATCTACGCCTTAATATTAATTGCAGCAAAA
Organism: Legionellaceae bacterium; assembly: GCA_027326225.1. Lineage (GTDB taxonomy): Bacteria > Pseudomonadota > Gammaproteobacteria > Legionellales > Legionellaceae > DAHWEW01. The sequence goes on along the minus strand of DAHWEW010000040.1, from coordinate 5,435 downwards.
GAATGCCCTAAATCAATTGTCTCAGGCATTGCATTTGCTACCCAAATAACATCGGGAGCCACCCGTTCATCATGTTTAAGCGGCAATGTTATCTCAATATCTCCCTGAGATACAGTAGCCATATCGGTTAATTTAAGTTGACTTGCAGTCTGAGGGTGGATACGTATACACGTTGCTTCTGATGTCGCACAGTCTTGTAACGCACTTGCATGCCGAACAATTGCATCGCACTTATATATTGGCCATTCACCCAATCGAACTATATTTTTGCTACTCACTGGTAAAGACTCTGGATAGAAAGGGGTATAGTTGATTTGAGCACCGATTTCAAGACCTGCTTTTATTTCTTCTGTCACCTCTTCTGAAGAGGTATATTCAAACCCTTTCATCTGTAATAAATTTGCTAAAACTCGTAAAATTTTCCATGCAGGGCGTGACTCACCAAAGGGCAGTAATGCACCTTTTACGGTTTGCCAAGTTTGGTCCACATTAATATAAGTTCCAGAGGTTTCAGCATAGGGTGCTATGGGTAAAATGACATCGGCATAATCATAAATAGAGTCATTTTGATAAGCTGATAGCATCACCACAAACTCTGCTGCAAGCATAGATTGTCTGGTTCGGAAAGGATTAGCAAAATCATATCCAGGCTCTACTGCCAACAAAAAGTATCCTTTCAGTTTGGCATCTAGCGCAGACTGCACATCCAAGCCTACGTTATCACTTGTTTTTCCGAGCGCTCCTCGGTGGGGTAGCATGCCAGCAAGCCATGCGCCAGCACTATTTGCGCCCAAGGTTAAGCGTAAGACTTTAGCGCCACTTGCCTTAGATATGAAGTCAACCAAGGTACGTATTAAAGCTGCATCAGGATGATTTTCACAAAGGATCCCGGTGAGGATTGCCGCATTGGGCTGAGACAGTGCTTTGGCCATGGCTTTTGCTGTTGCATCTGGTTCTAGTCCTATCAACAATTTTTGTATTTCAAAGGAGGCTTCACTCACATCCCCAATAAGTACCAATGCCACTTCGGCTAAGTGTCTCGTAAATTCTTCTGGCGAAACAATACGCTTACCTGATAATCCAAAACGATATTCATAATCAACAGCATTGAGTGCATAAATCTTAGCACCGTTGCGGAAAGCTTTACGAACACGAATGCCAGCAAGGGGGACTTCTTTATCAATATTACAACCAATCAATAAAATAGCATCTTGTTTTTCAATGTCAGCATACTTTAGTGTGCTTAAAGGCATGTTTGGTTGACCACTCTGGTCGCGAAAATCTACTTGTTGCAAGCGATGGTCAAGATTTTGTACGCCCATTTCTCGCATCAATTTTTGGAGTAAATACAATTCTTCTAAGGTAGAAGAAGGAGAAGCAAACGTTGCCCATTGCTCTGGACCATATTGCTTGATTACCCGGCTCATGCCTTCAGCTGCAAATTTTAGCGCCTTTTCCCAGCTGACTGTTTCCCACTGACCATTTCGTTTTATTTTGGGTTGATCTGCTCTGCCTTGACTATTTAACCCAAGATAACTAAACCGATCTCTGTCTGACAACCAGGTTTCATTAATCAGATCGTGTTCTTTCGGAACAACTCTCATCAACGTATTTCTCCTGGTGTGTAAATACACATTGGATCCCAAACAATCGTGCGGGGCGATACTTTCATGCTGAGTCATTTCCCAGGCTCTTGCAGTGAACCGATATGGCTTTGAAGTCAATGCACCCACAGGACATAAATCAATGATGTTTCCAGACACTTCTGAAGTGATGCTGTGTTTCACATAAGTGCCAATCTGCATGTGCTCACCACGGCCTGTCGCACCAAGCTCCCTAAGTCCTGCAACTTCCTCTCCAAATCGTACACAACGTGTACAATGAATACATCGAGTCATTTCCGTTGAAATCAAAGGACCGAGATCGTCATCTTCTACAGCACGCTTCGTTTCGCCATAGATGGATGAGTCATGACCATATCCCATAGAGATATCCTGTAACTCACACTCTCCACCTTGATCACAGATAGGACAATCCAGTGGATGGTTAATCAACAAGAACTCCATCACAGCTTGTTGAGAGTGGAGCGCTTGTTTAGACCGGGTGTATACTTTCATACCATCAGTGATTGGCGTGGCACAAGCCGGAACCGTCTTTCGTCCACCTTCCAACTCGACAAGACACATACGACAATTTGCAGCTACAGATAATTTTTTATGATAACAAAAGCGTGGAATATATATTCCTGCGTCATCTGCTACTTCGATGATCATTTTACCGTTTTCTACTTCAATTGCCTTTCCATCGATTTCAATGTTAGCCATTGGTAACCTTCTTTATACTAGATCGCTTATGTTTAATATAATATTCAAATTCGTGCTTGAATTGTTTGACAAAACTTTGCACCGGCCAAGCTGCTGCCTCACCCAGGGCACAAATAGTGCGGCCTTCAATATTATTGGCAACATTTACCAATTTTTCGACATCACCTGGAGCACCATGTCCTTCTTTTATCCGATGCAACAGACGGACCATCCACCCAGTCCCTTCGCGACAAGGTGTACATTGGCCACATGATTCATCCATATAGAACTCTGAAATACGATACAAAGCATCTACCATGCACGTGGTTTCATCCATCACAATCACAGCACCTGATCCTAGACCTGAACCTGCTTTCTGGATACTGTCATAATCCATATCCAGATTCATCATCACATCACCTGGCAAAATCTGCATAGAAGTACCACCTGGTATCACGGCTTTGATACGGCGGCCCTCTAAAACACCTCCTGCAAGTTCTAATAATGTTTTAAATGGCGTACCCAAAGGAATTTCAAAATTCCCTGGTTTGTTGACATGGCCACTCACACTAAAGCACTTTGTACCGCCATTGTTTGGTTTTCCCAACTTCAAAAACCATTCTCCGCCTTTCTCCATAATCACCGGAACGGAAGCAAATGTTTCTGTGTTGTTGATGGTTGTGGGTTTTCCATATAAGCCAAAATTCGCAGGAAAGGGAGGCTTGAATCTGGGTTGGCCTTTTTTTCCTTCAATTGAATTTAATAATGCCGTTTCTTCCCCACAGATATAGGCTCCTGCGCCTAGATGGTTATGTAAGTCAAAATCTACTTTGGAATTTAAGATATTCTTTCCCAATAGACCTGCGTCATAAGCTTCTTTCAGCGCATCTTCCATGCGAACATAGGGTTCCCAGAATTCACCGCGGATATAGTTATAACCCACTGTGGCGCCCATGACATAACCCGCAATAGCCATCCCTTCAATGAGTTGATGTGGATTAAATCGCAAGATATCTCGGTCTTTACAAGTACCAGGTTCACCTTCATCCGAGTTACATACCACATATTTTTGTCCTGGGGCATTGCGGTTCATGAAACTCCACTTCAGTCCAGTTGGAAAACCGGCTCCTCCTCGGCCACGCAAAGCTGAGGTTTTTAATTCATCGATGATATGCTGTGGCGAAGTCTGTTCTTTTAAAATACGTCGCAAGGCACTATAACCACCCACACTTTCATAGGCGGCCAAAGTCCAAGAGTTCGGTAAATGAAGCGTTCGGTAACAGACTTGATTTAATTTAACCATGAAAATGTCTCTGTTCAACGGTACTGTTCTATAATTGCATCGAGCTTATCGGCCGTAAGATTTTCATGAAAATCTTTATCTACTTGCATCATGGGAGCATGAACACAAGCGCCTAAGCATTCCACTGATCGTAGCGTAAAGCACCCATCCTTTGTTGTTTCGCCTAACTTGATGCCTAATTTTTTTTCTAAGTGTTCTACAACAGCAGCTGAATTTCGTAATTTACAAGAAATGTTGGTACAAACGTTGAGCAAATGTCGACCAGTCGGCTTATGCTCGTACATACTATAAAAACTAGCTACTTCATAGACGGCAATGGGCGGCATCTCTAAATAGTGTGCTACAGCATCCATCATTTCTGTGCTTAAATGACCATTTTCTTCTTGAACAATCATCAAAGCACTCATTACTGCTGATTGCTTTTCATTTTTGGGATATTTAGCAATCCAAGCATCTATCTGTTTTTTGCCAGCAGCACTAACAAATGGCTTAATGAATTGCGCTCTATGTTCAGACATGGCTTTAACCCTTTACCTATCAATTTCTCCGAACACAATATCTTGGCTTGCTAAAATAGCTACGCCATCTGCTAACATGTGTCCTTTGACCATTTCATCAAAACTGGATAAATGTGCAAACCCTGGGGCACGTATCTTCATTCGATAAGGTTTATTTGCCCCATCAGAAATCAAATATATTCCAAATTCACCTTTTGGCGCTTCTACAGCGCCGTATACTTCGCCTTCAGGCAAACAAAAACCCTCAGTAAATAACTTGAAATGATGGATCAATGCTTCCATATCATGTTTCATTTCAAGGCGACGGGGAGGAGTGATTTTATGATCCTCAATACGAACTGGCCCTGGATGTTTACGTAGCCATTCAATACACTGCCTAATAATCAGGTTGGATTGTCGCAACTCTTCGACACGAACCAGATATCGATCGTAACAATCTCCTGTTTTGCCGACAGGTATTTTAAAATCAACTTTATCATAAGCTGCATAAGGCTGTTTTTTTCGTAAATCCCAAGCCACTCCTGAGGCACGTAACATCGGTCCTGAGAATCCCCACTGCAAAGCCATTTCAGGCGAAACGACCCCAATATCTACTGTTCTTTGTTTCCATATGCGGTTATCGGTAAGTAAGGCTTCATACTCATCCACGCACTTTGGGAAACGTTCTGTAAAAGCCCATAGAAAATCCAGCAAACTCCCTTGCCGATTCACATTCATTTTTTCGACTTCGCGCTCATTATGCCATTTTGAGGGTTTATATTGTGGCATCATTTCGGGCAGATCTCGCGCAACTCCCCCTGGGCGATAGTAAGTAGCATGCATCCTAGCTCCAGATACTGCTTCATAACAATCAAAAAGATCTTCGCGCTCACGAAAACAATATAAAAAGACCGTCATGGCCCCAATATCTAACGCCGTTGCACCCAACCATAACAAGTGATTGAGAATGCGAGTGACTTCATCAAACATGGTTCGAATGTATTGGGCTCGTATAGGAGGTTCTACCCCCAATAATTTTTCTATCGCTTGGACATATGCATGTTCATTACACATCATTGAAACATAGTCTAATCTATCCATATAGCCTATGTTTTGTAGATAGGGCTTTGTTTCAACTAATTTTTCTGTACCACGATGCAGTAACCCGATATGCGGATCAGCACGAACAATGGTTTCCCCTTCAAGCTCTAGCACCAAACGTAACACACCGTGTGCAGCAGGATGTTGAGGGCCAAAATTGAGGGTATAATTTTGCAGTTCTTTCATTTAGAGTCCCTAGCAGATCCCTTGAGATCAAAATAGCGATTATCA
>DAHWEW010000409.1:0-569 GCA_027326225.1 Legionellaceae bacterium | reverse complement strand
TAAGAGACCAATGTTTTCAGGCAAAGGTTTAGGCAAGATCCTCATTTGACTTTGCATCCTGTGTGAAGGGCTTTCATCGCTCTCTTCTATCCGATGCACAGAGGGTATCTTCTCTACAGGCATTTTGAACCACTAACTGAATAGGGCTTATTTATAAATATAGCAATGAAATATTAACAAAAGATGAAGTGCTGGGTGGTCTCACTGATTCAAAGTCACATGAGTTTAAACTCATCAAACCAGGGTAAACAGATCCTACTCACAACATCCTTTCAAAGCATATCGAAAGTGATAGAATCAGAGAGTTACATATCAAATACGAAATGTAACGACTCCCACGTCATCCCGAACAGAGTGAGGGATCTCCAAGGTTCGGCACTGTGCCACTTGATGGGAGGTCCCTCACTCTGTTCGGGATGACGGGGGGATAAGCAGTTATTATGAAATAAGGATATTTAGGCTATTGTGAAACAAACTGACGCTTCAACACCCAATACAGTTGCAGGAGCTTGTCGATCTTTCTTGAAGGAAAGGTCGCTAACAATTTATAAATCAATCAAACAACAAGC
>DAHWEW010000408.1:0-573 GCA_027326225.1 Legionellaceae bacterium | reverse complement strand
ACTGGTGCTTCAGCATAAATCGCTATTGGAAGAAGGCAAGCAAACAAGACCGCAATAATATGCCGACAAGGTTTCTTCATCGAGTAGCCTCATAAGTTAGCTCAACACGTCGGTTTTGGCGGTGAGCAGCTTCATCGTGTCCGAAGTATACTGGGCGCTCTTTTCCATAGCTCACTATACGCATTTGTTGAGGACGAACACCTGCCATACGCATTAATTCAGCAACTGTGTTAGCACGGCGCTCGCCTAATGCAACGTTATATTCGCGGCTGCCGCGTTCATCGGTATGACCAGCAATAAGAATACGTGCTCCAGTATGAGATTTTAGGTATTCTGCCTGAGCATTTACTGATGGAATGTATTTGGGGGCAAGAGCGCTATCGTCATAGGAAAAAAGATAAATTTGGTTGTGAGGTGCTTGTGTTGTGTATGATTCACCTGTTTCTTGTCCTGCAAAACCGCCAGATTGTCCTAAACCATTAGCCTGTAGACCCCCTTCATCAGATGCGCCCATAGCTGTATTCGTAGTATGTTTTGAGCATGCAACAAGTAATATTAGACTGGCGGCTATGA
>DAHWEW010000407.1:250-574 GCA_027326225.1 Legionellaceae bacterium | reverse complement strand
CCGCGCTCTCCAGTATGGCGGGCCAGGCGCGCGGCTCCGCCCCGGCCAGGCGATCGACCAGCGCCGGATCGGCCATCGGGTCGAAATGCAGATCGCTCGCGATCAGGAGACGGCCGGCCGCCGGTCCCGCCATCGCCGGCGCCAGCACCGACAGCACGGCCGTCCAGGCGATCGCAAGAAGGCAAAGCACCCCCGCGCTCCGACGCCCCGCGGATGGGGATGCCGGCCCCGGAGCAAGGGCCGCAACCGTGCGCGCCATCACCGTTCTCCCGATCCAACCGGCCGCACAATAGCGGTGCCGGAGAGGGAACGAACAGCATCGGC
>DAHWEW010000407.1:0-240 GCA_027326225.1 Legionellaceae bacterium | reverse complement strand
TTTATCTTTTCGGACAAATGCGAACGGGGACGAATAGGCAACTGGCGGAGGGGGCGGGATTCGAACCCGCGAGACGATTCATCACCGTCTACACACTTTCCAGGCGTGCGCCTTCAACCGCTCGGCCACCCCTCCGTGCCGCGGCAGTCGGCCATCCGCACGGCAGCAGGGCGCAGAGACTACTGAAAGCGCCTGCGGGCCGCAACGGCCGGCCGCCGGCGGACAGGATCTGGCATCGCC
>DAHWEW010000406.1:0-586 GCA_027326225.1 Legionellaceae bacterium | reverse complement strand
AAAAAATAAGTTATCAAATTCATCAATGGATTGTTTAATTTTTCCCAAATAAGCTTGCGCATCCTTCAAACCATGTTGTAGATGTTGATCATCTTTTGTAACCATGTTAATTTTTTGTTTAAGGTTTTCATGAAATTCTTGGGGATTATTGGAATCAGGTAGACGTAAAGCATATCCCACAATATAGATGTCCTGTTGATTCTCTGTAATCGGCATAAATTATCTCCATATTCTATTTATGCGTATTTTTTATTATATTATTAAGCTATGCAAGAAATTTAATGATTTTTTCAGATCCTCCAGAGTGCCGACGTACCGCGGTTTGTCCGCGGTATCCAGAGATTTTCTGGATGACGTGGACAAGCCGCGCCACGTCGGCGTTGTAGAGCAAATGTCAACAGACCCTAATGCTGTAAATTCCAGATTTAGGTTAAATGTTCAAAGGACTGACGAAAAACTCAGTTAGGGAATCATGCATGCTCATTTTTCGTTATCTTGCTAAAGACGTTTTCTTAACACTACTCGCATTAACGATTTTTATGCTGCTTGTTTTTCTCGGCGATGCATTTTTAAGCGCTTTAAAGCA
>DAHWEW010000405.1:0-589 GCA_027326225.1 Legionellaceae bacterium | reverse complement strand
AAGCATCCACCCGTTGCCGGGTGGAGCTCCCATAAGAACCGTGCATGCTAGTTGTCCCAGCACACGGCTCAAGCCTTTCAAAGGCAGTCTCGGACTACCCGGCTTTCGGATCGCGTACTTCCACCCTTTGCTCGCCTGGAATAATAGTCCAAGAAAGCCGGATCATAAGGCGTGGCTTCTGCTTTTACTTTAATGTGTCGTTTGATCTGAACCGAGCCCATGTCGAATAATTCAAGTGCCCTGATGTGACCATCTGAGTCCTTTATAGGGGTTTCCTGGAAGAACCGACAAAAGTGGCCGGTTTTTAATTTACTTCTCCGAATCTTCTCAGAGATAATGCCACAAGCGTATGTCCGACCCCTCAACACTAATCAAAACTAACCCTTCCTGGCTGTCTTTTGATCGATAGTCATCGCCATTTTTATCCAAATATTAACGACCTGTCTATATTTTGACCGTCCATTAAAACGAGGGTTTTATTAGACGAGCATCATTTGATTTTAGTGTTGCAATAACCCCCTGTTTGTGGTTTAAAATACTGGTTTTCAAAATCTAAGTCTACTGAATTGTTACTTTTTTAAGTATCGCG
>DAHWEW010000404.1:0-590 GCA_027326225.1 Legionellaceae bacterium | reverse complement strand
CTCGGGACGGGACAGCATGTTGAACCAGTGGATGCCTGCGAGCGCGTCGGTTAGATGCGCGCTCGGGCGCAGTGAGAACAGCCGCTCGGAACGCGGCGAAGCGCTGGCGCAGCCGGCCGCCTCGCGGCTCGCATTCGACCGTAGGGGGAGAGCCGGAGTGGACCGGATTAGACCGAGAGCGGCATTAGACCGGAAGCTCTCGACGTAAGTGCTTGATTTATTGGCATCCCCAAGGGGATTCGAACCCCTGTTACCGCCGTGAAAGGGCGATCCGCTGCTCTATCATTGTGAATCACACGCCACTCTTGTTCAGCGCGTTGATTCACCCACCTTCCGCCACCTTGGAAATGTTCGTTCGTTCGCCTAACCCGTCGAGGTGGTCGGCCCATGCTTGCATCATCTTCCGACGTTCCTCGAGCCGCTGCGCACGATTGTAGGCGGCGCGGACTTTGTTGCGCTCCTTGTGCGCGAGCTGCAGCTCAATGAGGTCTGGGTGCCATCCTTGTTCGTTGAGCAGCGTGCTCGCGATGCTGCGAAATCCATGTGCTGTCATTTCGTCCTTCGCATAGCCGAGTCGTCGCAGCGCGGCG
>DAHWEW010000403.1:0-594 GCA_027326225.1 Legionellaceae bacterium | reverse complement strand
GGTGTTAAAGGCTTAGCTTTAAATTTATCACATGATGAAGTCAGTGCTGTTATTTTTGGTAATGAGCGTCTTATTAAAGAAGGTATTAGAGTAAAAAATACTGGTAATTTAATGACTATTGGTGTTTCTTCAAAATTATTAGGTCGTGTTATTAATGTTTTAGGTGAACCTCTAGATAATAATTTAAAAATAGAAGCAAGTCAATATGTTAATGTTGAACAAAAAGCAGTTGGTATTATTGCTAGACAATCTGTTCATGAACCAATGTTAACTGGTTTAAAAGCTTTAGATTCATTAATTCCAATTGGTAGAGGACAACGTGAATTAATTATTGGTGATAGACAAACAGGAAAAACATCTATTGCATTAGATGCAATAATTAATCAATCTTTTTATAATAGCACAGCATCAGAAAAAGATAAAGTTTATTGCATTTATGTTGCTATAGGACAAAAAAGATCTAGTGTAGCACAAATTGTAGAAACTTTTAAACAAAATCAAGCGTTAGATTATACAATTATTGTAGCTGCTACCGCATCAGAAGCTGCGTCTTTACAATTTTTAGCACCATATTCTGGTTGCGCAATTGCTGAA
>DAHWEW010000402.1:0-597 GCA_027326225.1 Legionellaceae bacterium | reverse complement strand
CTATGAATTGCACTTAAGAGCCCATGATTTTCGGATTTGGAGCTAGAATGTGCCAACCCACATCTCCGGAATAGACGAAACCTAAGTGGCTCCCCGAGTGGGACGATTTTCGAACTTTTCGGGTTGAGATTGATGATACTTTAAAAATTGCTACTAGGTTTCACATTGAGCTACCCCTAATTTAAAAAGAATGATTTTTTTCAGGATGAAAAAACTATAATCTCCTGGGTTTTAGAATAAAACCGGTGGATATGGATATTAAACGCCTAGATCATTTAGACCACGTCACTTCTATGTGGAAGTACCTAGAAATACTTTGTTGTAAGGACGGTGTGAAATATTTAATGACTAAGATCGAGGCTTGCCTTCATCAATCATTACCGCTTTAACTCAAACCGCATATAATGCAGCTTATCATTAATAGTTTGGCTTGGTAGCACTTTTTCATAAAAGGCTTGTGCGACTCTATTTTCTGCAAGCGTAAAAAATTCAATTCGACCACAATTTTCTTGTTGAGCAATCTCCTTGAGTTTATTAATAAGTAAAGTTGCTCCGTTCATACGACGATAGGACTTTTTAACAAACAAGTCATTAAGA
>DAHWEW010000401.1:0-620 GCA_027326225.1 Legionellaceae bacterium | reverse complement strand
ATCAACTGCGGCGATTCGGGTCCGACGTAGCGCTGGGAACGTCCCACCACGGTAGCGCTCTGAAAGTACCAGTAACGGCGCCCGTTGATCGTCTTCGACGTGAATGCGCCGTCTTCGGGAAACGCCTCGCTGAATGCTGCGGCTGCGCAGCGCTCCAGCAATTCGGCATAGGTTGTCTGAGCGACCAACATGGCGATGGGCATGAGCTTTATACGCAAAGCACAGGACAAGTATAACTGAAACTATACTCAAATTGCAAATTGCGTATAAATGTGCTCCGTCCTTTCACGGCGGTAACAGGGGTTAGAATCCCCTTGGGGACGCCAATAAAAACAATTAGTTAGGCGCTGTCTCGCCGACCACTCTGTGATGATGGCGACTGCCGTGCACGTACTGCCACGGGCTGTGCTCGTCCCGAGGCAGTGCGCAGGCGTGGGAGAACCCAGTGGACTCCAAGGTGATGACGGGACTGCACCGGCCGTCGGCAGGCGCACGGGCGGAACCATCGAACCATCGGAAGGACGCACTCGCCCGATCACAGCCCCAGTGAGGTCAGCCCGCCCCGTGGAGCGCCGCTGCAGAGCGAGGACTCAGCTGCTCAACGCGGTGAGCCTCGAAAG
>DAHWEW010000400.1:0-623 GCA_027326225.1 Legionellaceae bacterium | reverse complement strand
GATATTGCAGTTCAGCGTGGGAAAATCACGGCGATCATGGGACCCAGCGGTAGTGGAAAGACGACACTTCTGCGATTGATCGGTGCTTTGTTAACACCTGATTCAGGTGAAATTATTATTGATGGCCAAAATATTCACAAACTTTCTCATCGTTCGCTGTATAAAGTCAGGCAAAAAATGGGGTTGTTGTTTCAGAGCGGCGCATTATTTACCCATCTTTCTGTGTTTGACAATATCGCTTTTCCATTAAGAGAACACAGTCATATTAACGAAGCGATTATACGTGACGTTGTTCTCATGAAGTTACAAGCGGTTGGATTACGAGGCGCAGCACAGTTAATGCCAAGCGATTTATCAGGTGGGATGGCAAGACGAGTTGCTCTGGCAAGAGCGATGGTGCTTGATCCTGAGTTAATGATGTTTGATGAGCCTTTTACAGGACAAGATCCTATTTCAATGGGTGTGTTGGTTAGGTTGATTAAACGTGTCAATGAACTTTTGAATATCACAACCATTATTGTATCGCATGATGTGATAGAGACTTGCTCTATAGCTGATTATGTTTATCTGATTGCCTCTGGTCGCGTGATTGGTAAGGGTACACCGGCTGAATTGCAGGAATC
>DAHWEW010000003.1:0-18524 GCA_027326225.1 Legionellaceae bacterium | reverse complement strand
CGTCTGCGGGCAGCTGGAATTAGTTATGAAGACAGGCAGGATTTATTAGGCCATCGATCTGGGAGGATTACTACTCATTATTCTCAAGCTGAGTTAGGCAATTTGCTGGAAGCTGCGAATGCAATTATTCGTAACAAACATGAAGGCAAAGAGCTGACGATTTTGCGAGTAAAGAAGGGGGAGCTGTACGCGATCCCCACAAAATCCCCACAGTCTGAAAATAGAGCATTAGGATAATTAAAAATTTACGAGCTAACTCTTTGATTTTACTAGGATTAAATGGTGCGCTCGGAGGGACTCGAACCCCCGACACCTTGGTTCGAAGCCAAGTACTCTATCCAGCTGAGCTACGAGCGCGTGTGTGGTGTTAGATTCTTGCAGTGAGAACCTAAGTTTTTGATCTTTTATCCATAATGGTGGGCCGTATAGGAATCGAACCTATGACACAGAGGTTAAAAGCCTCCTGCTCTACCGACTGAGCTAACGGCCCAAAGAGGCTGGAATGATACCGGATAATCTTCAAAATTCAAGTCTTTTATCAGGATTATTTTTAGCCAACTCGGCTTGATATAACTGTTCACTCGTTGCTAAAACCTTCCAACCTTTCGTTGATAATCGTTGATACATCAGATTTTCCCGATATTTGGGTACCAAAAGCAGTAAAATGTCCGCGCCCATCGCTCCACAGCCTTTCACTGCTAAAACATCTTGTTCTTCTTTCAGTAAAGCTAGATATTTCATACTATGTTTTGCAACCAGGCCCATGTGCAACAGTTGTAGATGATACGCATTCACGGTTCTAATCATAGAATCACTATCAGCGTTCTCAAAAGCCACTTTGGCCTCCAAAACAATGGCTGCTAATGGATCCATTTGGCTTGGAAGTGTCATCGCTTGTAAATGATGATGTGTCGCGAGTTTTTGACCTGTGTGTATGAGCAAAAAACCGAGCTCTTGAAAAGGCCAGGCAAAAGGGTGGCCAAAAGAACCAGGTCCATCAATATAAATGCAACCATATGAAGATTGAGCCAAAACATCATAGCCACTTGGACAAATGCCCTCACCAGACCAAGCATATTTGATATAGGTAGATAAGAGATGGTCTTTATTCATCCTTTGTTTTTGTAGGGACATCATCGCTAAGTATGCGCCTAGAAATTGTGCACTTGATGCTCCCATGCCGCCATGTCCTTGATAGGGATCGTGCCATTTTAATCCCTTTTCTTGAACCATGTGCGCATCCCAAAATCGCCCTGCAGGAGAATCTATGTGAATCCCTTGAAGGCCAGAATGATTGGATAGGGTTAATTCGAAACAAGGCGTTGTTGTCAATACAATGGCAGGGTGACCCAAAACGGCAGCATATTCACCCAACAAAAATGTCTTAGCAGGAATAAACCACTTCATGTCATGACTGTCTGATTTCGGCAAGTATGGCACAAGCATTGTTTAAACTAACTCGCTTATTGGTGATGAGCCAATCTTCCAAACGCTCTTTTAATACAGGTGCTTCCCCATCAGTCGCTCCCGCAACCATCAGTAAATTGTCAATGTGAAGCTTCATATGACCTTGAATGATGCCTTCAGTGCATAGCGCTCTCATTGCACCTAAATTTTGCACCAAACCAACAGCAGCAATGATTCTTGACAACTGATTCGCTGATTCAATATTCATCATGCGTAAGCACATGCGTGCGGTAGGGTGTAATGCAGTTACCCCACCCACCGTTCCCACGATAATGGGTGCTTTGATCTCTCCTGTGAGTATTTTTTGATGAGACAAATATCGCCAACGGGTTATTGCTTGATAAGTCCCATTTCTTGCAGCATAAGCATGAATCCCAGCTTCCACAGCTCGCCAGTCATTGCCAGTTGCTATCAATACAGGATCAATGCCGTTCATCACACCTTTGTTATGAGTCGCTGCACGGTAAGGGTCCATTTCGGCAAATAAGGATGCCTCTTGTAGTCGCTCACCTAACTCAGGTTCAACTTGACGGATCTGAACGGTTGCCTGGGTAATTTTTAGATCATTTAAATTAGACAGGATACACATGGTGACCTGTTCACCAGTCAAGTGTTCAATCGGAGTTTTCAAATATTCAAGCACTTGATTCATGATATTTGCACCCATGGCATCACAACTATCCATCATTAAATGAATAACTGCCATATCACTACCATCGGCACGTGGCAATTGGCGCAGCTGTATATCGGTCACGCCGCCACCTCGCCGCACCATATTGAGCGCCACTTCCTCATTCGCTTTTTGGATAAGAAAAGATTTGTTTTCAGTGATGATGGTTGATAGTTTGGTAAAATCAGTGACTTTGGCCAATTGAATTTGGCCTATGATACAGGTTCCCTCAATCTGTGTCGTGATTTCTCCTTGCTGTCTTATCCATTTAGCTGTTTTTGATAAAGCAGCAATGATCGATGTTTCTTCTACTGCCAGAGGAATCACATAATCCTGTCCATCAATACAAAAATTGGTAGCAACGCCCAGTGGAAGTTGAAAATAACCAATCACATTTTCAATCAATTTATCAGCTAATGTTGTATTTTGAACGCAGCCTTGCTGTAAAAAGTGAATGTCCTCACGCGTGATGGCTCCTAATTCTAACAAGCGTTGAAACCGTTCTTCTCGAGATAACTTAGAAAAACCTTGAAATAATTGACTGGCATTATCAGCTAACGGCATGCCTTCTCCTTCAGATCATTCAAAACTCGGCTACCTGTACAAAACATAGCAACCTTCAGCTCATATTCTATGGTGGACATTACTTGAACCACCTCCGAGGTGCCTTGCAATGCTGCATTGAGCATGGGTTTGGCAAAACCGATGGTAGAGGCACCAAGAGCGATTAATTTGGCTGCATCTAAACCATGACGAACACCACCTGATCCCCAAATTTCAAAATTGGGCTTTAATGAAGAAGCTTCATTCACACAAAAGACAGTATCTATCCCCCAATTACGGAACGTATCTGCTGTTTTTTGACGAATTGGCTCATCAACAGCTCGACATCCCTCGATACGCCCCCAATGCGTTCCACCTAAGCCACTGACATCAACAGCTGCAACCCCTATGTCATTTAATCGCTTCAAGGTTCTTTTCGAAAAGCCACATCCAGTCTCCTTGACCACCACAGGTAATGGTAATGCTTTCACTAGGCTTGCCAATGCATGCCAACATCCTTTAAAAAGGGGGGTACCTTCAGGCTGGATGCATTCTTGTAAAGGATTACAATGAACAATGATAGCACTTGCTTCTAATGAATCGGTCAACCGTTCTATCTCTGCAAGTGGGGTTGTGATCAATTGGGCTATCCCCAAATTACTAAACAAGCAAACATCTGGATGATTTTTTCGTAAGGGTTGCCACTCAAAAGCGGCATTTTTATCGGTTAATTCTCTACGCTGGGAACCCACTCCCATAGACCATCCTGTTTCACTGCATGCTGCCATCAAATGCCGATTGATATGGATGGCATCATGATGTCCGGCGGTCATTGAGCTGATCATAAAAGGCGTGCTGACAGATGAACCAAACCGAGTCCCTTCGATAGAAATCTCTTCAAAATTAATGTCAGGCAGTGCCTCATGAACTAATGTAATGCTATCAAATCGATTAAACTCTCGAGCTTGATTGGCTTCTACTAACGCGAGTTCAATGTGATCTTGCTTGCGTTTTTCAAATTGACTGTAATCAGATGACATCATCTTCCTGTTGTACATTTCAAGTCACTGCTCGTCAGAGCTAAAAATGTTTTAAATTTTACCACAATCCTGCTACAGCCACCATATTTTTTGCTGTACTGTAGGTTTCGTATTATCCTAAGGTATTTTGTGAGATGATAGCAATGATGACCCAAACTCAGACAACAGCACATTTCGTTTTTGATAAATCCAAGGATCAGTATCTTTGTGAAGGCAACTGGTCTATTCAATGTCTGAGTAAACTCCTCCAAAATTTCAAACAAACGTCTTTGCCAAAGTCTAAAACATTAACCATCAGTGGTGCTCATCTCACTCATTTTGATAGTGCCGGTGCTTTGATATTGATAAAGTGCATCCATCTATTAAAAAAACATAAAAACCAAGTTGAATTGGTAGATTTCAAACATCAACATCATAATTTGTTTTCATTGATTGAAAGCAAACAAGATGCTTTAAAATATGCCCCTCCCATACACAAAAAAAATGGTTTTTTGTATTTTATTGGTAAAGAATCTATCTTCAAAATAGGTCAAATGAATGGATTGATCCGCTTAATAGGTGAGTTAAGTGATAAATTATTTGCGGCCTTTGCCAACTGGCGTCGGTTTCAATTTGCGAGCATTGTTTCTATCATCAATTCTGCAGGCATCCAAGCATTACCTATCGTGGGTTTACTTTCTTTTCTGATAGGGGTGGTCCTGGCTTATCAACTTGGTGTTCAGTTAGAAACCTATGGTGCTAATATTTTTATTGCTTATTTATCTGGTATGGCCATTTTTCGCGAGTTTGCTCCCTTAATTACTGCTATCATTGTTGCCGGGCGCACCAGTTCTTCCTTTACAGCGCAAATTGGCAGCATGAAAATCAATGAAGAAATCGATGCTCTCAGTACGATGGGACTTTCGGCCATTGAGCTATTAGTTATGCCTAAAGTGTTGGGTTTATTGTTTGTTTTTCCACTCTTAATTTTCTGGTCAGATGCGTTTAACATCTTAGGTGCGATGATCATGTCCAAATACATGTTACACGTCAGTTATACTGATTATTTATCGCGTTTACAGGAAACGGTAGGATTCAAACAAATGATGCTAGGGATTTATAAAGCACCAGCATTTGCCATATTGATTGCACTTGTGGGATGCTTTCAAGGGTTTCGCGTGGAATTAAATGCCGATAGTGTAGGTAGTCAAACCACAAAAAGCGTTGTGCAAGCTTTATTTTTAATTATCATTGCAGATGCATTTTTTTCCGTTTTATACAGTTGGTTAGATCTCTGAATGAACGATACTGTCATCGAAATCAAAGGGTTAAAAAATTACTTAGGGGGACAATGGGTTCACTCTGATATTAACCTTTCCGTAAAAAGAGGCGAAATTCTAGCGATCATTGGTGGTAGCGGCAGCGGTAAGACCACTATCTTACGAAGTATTCTGATGTTACAAAAACCAACGGCTGGGTTCATCCGAGTTTTTGATAAAGATATTGGAACATGCAATGAAGAAAGTGCCAATGCGCTGCGCAAGCGATGGGGGATGTTATTCCAGCATAGCGCCCTTTTTTCAGCCATGACGGTTTTAGAAAACATCATTTTTCCTATCAAAGAACTGACGACCCTAGACCCACAACTGATGCAAGATATCGCCATGCTCAAATTGAATCTCGTGGGCCTCCCAAAAGAAGCGGCAGCTAAACTCCCTTCTGAATTAAGCGGAGGTATGCAAAGACGAGCTGCCGCTGCGAGAGCAATTGCGATGGATCCTGAATTATTGTTTCTTGATGAACCGACGAGTGGGCTTGATCCGAAAAGTGCTAGACAATTTGATGATCTTGTTGTTTTTTTACGCGATGCACTCAATTTGACTGTGATCATTGTTAGTCATGATATTGAATCGATGAAACGGTGTACAGATCGAGTGGCTTTTATTGGAGATGGTAAGATTTTAGGATTACAACCTATTCATGAATTAATGAAAAATCAACATCCTTTGATTGTCGAGTATTTCAGTCAATTTTAAACGAACCACACTTTTTGCTAACAGTTGGAGATTTAATGCATTTGTCGCTTATAGAAGACTGTTGGTGGAGGATTTAGGCTGATATACTTGATGCCCTAGAATCGTCAAAATGTGCTGAGAAGAGTGCATGTTGAAGGTTCTTTGGTATAGAGGATATATACGGGGAGCATATGGTTTGGAATCGAAAACCAATTTTACAATGGTAGGATTAACTGTCATCATTCTTATCACGGGTCTATTGACTGCGGCCTTATGGCTCTCTTTCGGGTTTGATAGAAAAAAATATGATATCTATACCATCTATGCTGATGAGGCAGTATCGGGTCTTAGTGATGATTCTATTGTCAAATATAATGGGGTCAAAGTGGGTATGGTCAATAAAATTGAACTCAATCAATTTGATCCCCAAGAGGTCAAAATTGAAATTAAGATTGAAGAAGGTACACCGATAACCACAACCACACAGGCCACCTTGATCAATCAAGGGATCACCGGAACCACTTATTTGGGATTATCTGCCACCTCTCCGTCATTGTCTCCATTGCAAAAAACACCAGGCGAACCTTATCCTGTTATTCCATATAAGCAGTCCTTCTTAAGTCAGTTAGAAAAAAACTTAACCGATCTCAGCCTTGGGATCAAACGTGTGTTTGACAAAGAAAATGCAGAAGCTATCAAACATACGTTGATAAACGTGCAAAAAGTAAGCGAGGTAGTCGCCAAAAATAATGCCAACATTAATAAAAGCCTCAAAGAACTGCCACAATTAATCAGCAGTCTTGAAGCCAGTGTTGGTAGGTTTAGTGATATGTCACGCAATATGTCTAATGCTGGAAAACATGTTAGTATCGCCATGAGTGCGGGTAAAAACGCCATAGACAAGATATCGCAACAAACCGTACCCCCTATCGTATTGTTAATCAACCGCTTAGATTCGATTGCCGCAAATCTTGAAGTTGTGAGCTCCGAAATGCGTCAGAATCCTGCTGTTGTTATTCGTGGTACGACTCCACCTAAACCTGGACCGGGAGAATAACTGTGAATCGAACTGTATCAACCTATGCGATTAAGGTTGCCTTTTGTCTTTTGTTCACAGTATGGAGTTTAGTGGCTTGTACGCCTGTTAAAATGCCCGTGAGTAAACAATATGAATTAGATGCTTTCAGCGCACTTACAAGACCCTATAAACATTCAAAAATATCGATTTTGGTTTCGCAGCCAGAGGCCATGGCAGGTAATCAAACAGAACAAATGCACTATGTTCAACACCCCTATGAGTTAAGTTCTTTTGTACATAATACATGGATTAGTGCTCCAGCCAATATGCTCTATCCTTTGATAGTGCAAAGCTTACAAAAAACGGGATATTTTCATGCGGTGGCCTCAGGCCCCTACACAGATAGAGCCGATTATCGCTTAGATGCTCAATTGATTACTTTGTATCAAGATTTTACGAAAAGGCCGAGTGTTGTCGTTTTTGTTGCCAAAATCATGCTCACACATATCGAAGATAATCGTCTTATTTCTTCACAGATCATCACCGAGAAAGTGGCTTGTTCTAGCGATACACCCTATGGTGGTGTCTTAGCTGCTAATAAAGCCACCGCTCAATTCACAGCAACCTTATCCCAATTTGTTGTCACTCATATCAGCCAGGATAAGCCGCTGGCTTATTTGAAAAAAAATCAAATTCTTTTAAGTAATAGCCAAAATTTAAAAACAATTGTACAATGAGCCGCCATTAGAGGCCACATGATTCATCAATAAAAATAAATAGGAGAACCCGAATGAACGCCAGATCTTTTCTAAAATTAGGACTAGTCGCTGCAAGTGTTATATTGTTTGCATCGTGCTCTAAAACACCGGGTAGTGCTGATGGCACAGAAAATGGTGGCGCTATGGCACATGGCTTAGGACGTCTAACGCACTTTGCAGGACAAGAAGAAGGTGAAATGTATACAACAGAAGCACCACACAATCAAGTGTACTTATTTACTTATGATGATAGCACTTTGGCGGCGAAATATGTCCCATCTGTAAATGCACAAGCGGACTATTTAAAATCACACCCAGGTGCTCGAATCCTTGTTGCTGGTAATACCGATGAACGCGGCAGCCGCGAATACAACATCGCTTTGGGCGAGCGTCGAGCCAATTCGGTCGCAGAATTAATGCGTATGGCAGGGATAGGTCACAATCAAATGAGAGTGGTGAGTTACGGCAAAGAGCGTCCTATCAATTTTGGACATGATGAAGCGTCTCATGCTCAAAATCGTCGAGTTGAATTAACCTATGAGGCAACCCAATGAATCAATCCCTTCGTTCCTTAATAGCGGTATGTATTTTTGCATCTATACTGCCCTGCAATGTTTTTGCTGAAGCTCCGGTAGTGGATGAAAGCGAAAATTATGCACTTCTAGATGAACAACAGGCCATCTCTACAAGGCCTGTTGCTAGAGAACAAAGGGATGATGACAGTCTTCATGATGAAGAAGCTTTTGCCAACGATAGCCAAGACATAAGTACTCATAACAAAAACCAAAATGCTATTCTTTTAGATAAGATCCAAGGTCTCCAACAAGACATTCAAGAATTACGTGGCCAACTAGAAGTACAAGCCCATGATTTAAAATTACTACAACAGCAACAATTAGCATTTTATAAAGACTTAGATGCGCGATTACGTCATGAGCCCAGTAAGGTCGCAAACAATACCCCAAGCACGGAGCTCTCGCTCGGTCAAAGTGATGCGCCTCAAAAGCCAGCAGCAGAACTAGATAAACCACAGGTAACGCCTGTAGTGGTTGACAACTTATCTAATCTTCCCAGAAGAGTGAATCCGGCTGACGAACAAATCAGTTATCTTGCAGCCTACGAATTGGTCAAAAACAAGAAATATGATGATGCGTTGACTGCTATGTTAGCATTTGTATCTAAATATCCAAAAGGTGGATATACTGCTAATGCCCAGTATTGGCTTGGAGAGCTTTATATGGTCAAGAAAAATTATCCAGAAGCACTTCTTCATTTTGATGTGGTCTTACAACAGTTTCCATCTTCCAGCAAAACCGCTGCGAGCATGTTGAAAATGGGCTATGCGTATGCTTTATCTGGTAAAAAAGAAGAAGCCATCAAACGATTGCAGCAAGTGATTCAAACGTATCCAGATACAAATACGGCTCAGCTTGCAAAAGCAAAATTGGATTTGTTACGTAGTTAGGAATCCTGTTTTAAGATGAAACCAATACGAGAACAACTGCGCATTACTGAAATTTTCCACTCGCTGCAAGGAGAGTCGGTTTCTGTGGGCTTGCCGACTGTTTTCATACGATTGACAGGATGCCCTTTACGTTGTCAGTACTGTGATACTGCTTATGCATTTAAAGGCGGTACTTTGATGACGATAGATTCTATCCTAGAGCAGGTTTTATCCTATGAGTGCCATCATGTATGTGTCACTGGTGGAGAACCCCTTGCACAACCCGCTTGTAGCCTATTGTTGGAAGAATTATGTCGGCTGGGGCTTTTTGTATCCCTAGAAACAAGTGGTGCTCTCAATGTGTCTTCAGTAGATAAACGCGTCATGATAGTCATGGATTTGAAAACCCCAGGTTCTCTTGAGCAAGAAAAAAACATGTTATCAAATATCAATCATCTTAAAAAAACCGATCAAATCAAATTTGTCCTATGTCATCGTGATGATTATCTATGGGCATGTCAGATGCTCCAAGATCATCATCTGACAAAACGAACACAGGTTCTTTTCTCACCAAGTTTTGGACAATTGAATCCAACATTGTTAGCGAATTGGATTATACAAGATCGATTGGACGTTCGCTTCCAACTACAACTACATAAAATATTGTGGAATGATCTCAGAGGTCACTAAAATATAAAGGAGTATATGACATGCAATGGTTTGCTCAAGCCCCATCTAATATCGCTTTGATCAAATATATGGGTAAAAAAGATGTAGAAAACAATATCCCGATTAATCCATCCTTGTCTTACACTCTGAATAATTTGCTAAGCAGTGTTGTATTAGAAAAGTATGCAGGGAAAAAAGACAGATGGGAACCACTTGAAATGCCCGGAGCCCTGCCTTTTCAATTATCTACAAGTGCTCAAGAGCGTTTTCTGAAACATTTGGCACATCTCAAAGCACTGGTCGATTATTCTGGAGTATTTATTGTTCGTTCTTGTAATAACTTTCCTCTCGGTAGTGGTCTCGCAAGTTCCGCTTCAAGTTTTGCTGCCCTCACCAAATGTGCAACTATGGCATTATCTGAACTCACCCAAACGCCACTACCTTCAGTCGAAACTCAAGCAGAATTAAGCCGGTTGGGTTCAGGATCATCTTGTCGTTCCTTTTTTTCACCTTGGGCATTATGGGAAGAGGAAACCGTTCATGCCATTGATTTGCCTTACACCCAGTTGATCCATCAAGTGATAGTGATTAGTCATAGAGAAAAAGAGGTTCCATCGAGTACAGCTCATCTTCGAATATTGACCAGTCCTGGATATGCCACAAGGAGTATCAGAGCCAAACAAAATTTAAAATCACTCCTTCATGAGCTGGAAGCTCGAGATTGGACAAGTGCTTATAAAACTTGTTGGCGAGAATTTCAGGATTTGCATTCATTGTTTTCAACCTGTTCGGAACCATTCTCTTACATGACTGAAACCGGAAAAACGGCCTTAAACGATTTACAAGATCTATGGCAAAGAGAGGGGGATGGTCCAATTGTCACTATGGATGCAGGCCCGAATATTCATATCCTCTACCGTCCAGATCAAGCTGACCAAGCACTCAGATTTAAAAAAGATTATTTAGTAGGAAATTATGATGTTTTATGATTTTGAAACAACCACCCATGGCAAATGGATATTGGTTGGAGAGCATGCAGTGATCAGAGGTCATGGTGCAATTGTCTTTCCAATCAACGAAAAAAAATTAACCTTATCTTATCAACGCTCCTCTTCTGAATTAAGTGCAAACTACGAAGGAAAGAGTGGAGAGGACACGCATCTATTATTTTGGAGTGTACTTGAACAAGGCATGCAACTGTTGGGTCGTTCATTAAATAGTCTTTATGGTCATTTTACTTTATACACGGATATTCCTGTAGGCGTTGGTATGGGCGCCTCTGCTGCTTTATGTGTGGCGATGTCTCGTTGGTTTTCTGCGCAAAATATGCTTAGCGACTCGAAGATTCATCATTTTGCAAGAGAGCTAGAAAACTTGTTTCATGGCCAAAAAAGCAGTGGGTTAGATATTGCAGGGGTTTCAGCATCTTCCGGAATGTATTTTGAACAAGGCGTTTGTACCCCCATTAAACAAACCTGGGAGCCGATGTGGTTTTTATCTTCCTGCGGACAAATAGGGATCACTTCTCACTGTATCCACCAGGTACAGTCTTTATGGGAAAAAAATCCAACTCATGCTCAAAACATAGATGATAGAATGGCACAATGTACTCATTTGGCACGCCTTGCTATTGAGGAACATCGCATTGACGCGAAAAAAAATCTTGCTGAAGCTTTGAACACAGCCGCTGATTGCTTTAGAGAATGGGGGTTAGTCAGTGAGAGTTTACAACGACATATGGACGAACTAAGAGAAGCAGGAGCCATTGCTGTCAAACCCACAGGATCTGGTGGTGGGGGGTATGTTGTCAGTTTATGGGAAGCAACTCCCCCCAAATTACCTATAGAATTCATTGCATGTTGACGGATATGGTCCATGCTCAGCGCAAGTAAGTTCCTCTACTCGACGAACTGATAGTACACTTCACCATCTTTGACCATCCCCAACTCATAACGCGCTTGTTCTTCGAGGGCTTGTTCGCCTGATTTAAGCTCCATAATATCCGCTTCAACAGCAAGATTTCGAGCGGCAAGCTTTTTATTTTCTTGTTCTTCTGCGGATAATTTATGTTCCAGATGAAGCCACTGCATGACGCTGCCGTCCCCTAACCATAATTTATATTGCAAGCCTATTAAGACGAGTAATAAAACAACAAAGATTGGGCGCATGATGGACTCAATAATGGAAGTTATTTACGATTCTACAGTATCCTTTCATGACAATCGACCATAGCTTGTAAAGGACTGCGAGAATATTTTCCATCTTCCTGCTTTATCTCGAACAACGCAAAGGCTCTGATCTGATGGAGATGTCTCGCAAAGCTTCTCATGACACGCCCTAAGGACGGACCTCAAAAACAGTCGTTCGATATGGGAAACAATTCCATTCTGTTTTCACGCCATTGATAATGATACTAATCTCAGAAATTTGTTCGAATAGTCCAGAAGGGGCCCTATTTAGGAAACATATCTTGTTGATACCATCCATTGTAATGTACAAGTTTGTCGTTCCAGGAGGTATAACCAAATTGGTTGGCAAGTAATAAATATCATTTTGGTATTCTAATGGAACTGTCTCTCCTTGAATGAGGATGATTGCGCCCGAAGATTCAATACAGATGAGCATTAACAATAACAATAGTGTTGTTTTCATGAATACCGTCCTTTGAAATGAATAATATGCTATATATTGATAGTCCATATCATGGTTGCATATATTTTTCACTGATATGCTATATTTTAGTTCATACAAATCACAAGGAGTGTGTTTAAGATGAACGTTACTGAAAAAATCATTCATGCGCATCTTATTTCAGGGACCATGAGCCCTGGAGAAGAAATTGTAATCAAAATAGATCAAACGTTATGTCAGGATGCCACGGGAACGCTAGTGATGCTTGAGCTGGAAGAGATGGCGTTGGAGCGTGCAAAACCATCTATAGCAGTACAGTACGTGGATCATAATTTAATTCAAGTAGACAATAAAAATCCAGATGATCATCTATTTCTTGAAAGTGCCGCTAAACGGTTTGGATTGTACTTTAGTAGACCTGGTAATGGAATTAGCCATGCGGTACATATGCAAAATTTTGGTAAACCAGGAGCGACTTTAACGGGCTCTGATAGTCATACGTGTGCTGCAGGTTCATTGGCTATGTTGGCTATAGGCTCAGGAGGGCTTGAGGTTGCTATGGCGATTGCGGGTTATCCTCTTTACATCAAAATGCCCAAAGTGTTTGGCATCAAATTAACTGGGCAATTATCCGACTGGGTGAGTGCTAAGGATGTGATTCTAGAGATGTTACGAAGGTATGATGTAAAAGGTGGGGTGGGCTATATTCTAGAGTATTATGGAGAGGGCGTGACACATTTAAGTCTGATGGACCGTCATGTTATTGCCAACATGGGTGCAGAACTTGGCGCTACAACAACTGTCTTTCCTTCCGATGAGAAAACACGTGCTTTCTTAAAAGATCACGGGCGTGAACAAGATTGGGTTGAAATATATGCAGATGAAGGGGCAATGTATGATAAATATGATGAAATTGACTTGCGTAAAGTTGAACCGTTGATTGCTAAACCCGGAAGTCCTGGCAATGTTGTACGCGTTCAGGATCTTGCGGGAGAGAAGATTCATCAAGCCTACATTGGATCATCAGCCAATCCTGGATATCGAGATTATGCAATAGTCGCTGAAATAGTTAAAAATCGTACTGTGAAATCACATGTTTCATTAGACGTGAATCCAAGCTCACGAACAACGTTGGAAGAGTTGGTACGAGATGGACACTTGGGTCACTTGATTCATGCCGGAGCCCGTATTCATCAGGCGGGTTGTAATGGTTGTATTGGAATGGGGCAAGCTCCCGCAACCGATACGAATAGTCTACGGACGGTTCCTCGTAATTTCTCCGGGCGATCTGGCACACAGGATGACAGGGTATTTTTATGTAGCCCTGAAACAGCCGCAGCTTCTGCTTTAATGGGGGAAATTACGGATCCACGCACACTGGATTTTGAATACCCGAAGATAGAGCTTTCAAAAAAGAGCATCATTAATTCCGCATGCATTGACTCGCCATTACCTTTAAAACTAGCTAAGAATGTTAAATTAGTGAAAGGTCCCAATATTGTTTCATTATCGCCATTATCGGCTTTACCAAAACACTTAGAATTATCTGTATTATTAAAAGTGGGGGATCATATTTCCACGGATGATATATTGCCCGCAGGGGCTGAAATTCTGCCTTATCGCAGCAACATCCCTAAAATCAGTGAATTTGTTTATACCCATCATGATCCTGAATATGCAAAAGAAGCAAAAAAACGCAAACAAGATCACGCCATTATTGCAGGCGAGAATTATGGTCAAGGCTCCAGTCGAGAGCATGCTGCATTAGCACCACGTTATCTTGGCTTATGTGTGGTTATTGCTAAGAGTTTTGCCCGAATTCATTGGCAAAATTTGATAAATTTTGGCGTTTTACCACTGGTATTTAAAAATAAAAAAGATTACTCATCGATTAAAAAGCTAGATAAAATCCAGATCAAAGGTTTGCCAAAGGTATTAAACAATACTACGTTTGAAATCAAGATCAATGACCGAACGATAGAAGTTGAACATACCTTATCTGAACGACAAAAAGAGATTCTTCTGTTGGGTGGATTAATCAATTGGGTGAAAAAAAATCCAGCCTGATCAATAAGAGCAGGCTTTACTTCAGCGAAGCCGTAGCCTCGGATGTGTTGCTGATTCTGTTGCAATAGGTCTTCGAATATCCAGATAAAGGGTTGAAATATTTGATATTCCTAGGTCCTTAAGTCTCTGATGATCTTCACAGATTCTACTTTCATAAGTAATTTTTTGGTACCGAGGATCTAAGTTAATTTTATCATCGATTTTCTTTTTTAATTCAGAGATTTTTCTAGAGTCTATGATGGAAATGGTGAGCGTAGGAGAAAAAGAATTTTTGATAAAAACTTGTATGGGTTTTTGTTTAAAAAAGCCACTTTGACAGCCAGTTGAACCGAGATGTTCTCTTTTCATATCATAAGCCTTTGACTTTTCCAAAATTAGACATGGTAAATGATACAAAATTTCTTGATGGCTATTCAATAGACTATATAATCTTAACTACTTGTTAGAATTAATGCTTTAACCATTGTAAGGATACCCATGTTTCAATCTGTCTTAATCATTGGACTCATGATTTTTAGTGTGTTTGCTGAAGCCGCTCTCCCAGATGATCCAATCCAGCGGTGTTTAAATGTCAGAAGACTCGTGGATTTTACCACAAGACAGAAAATGGCGGCCAAAGAACCTGGTGTGTCACGATTTAAATTTCATAAAATCAGAGCTTCAGAGCTGCCATTAGATAACCTTACGGGGCACATGGATGAAGTTGTCAAAGCTTTAAAGATTCAGATTGAAAATTGCAAAAAAAATCAGGGTGAGTTTCAGACCATGACCATCGGAGGTCATCCATTCAAACGGGAAGATTGGTGCCTGAAGACCAATCAAAAAATGCTCATGCTTGCACAAGCTGCCCATGGTGATTTTAAAAAATATATCTCAAATATTAAAACGGAATTTGATTGGTATAAAAGCGAAGGTTGGCCCGAAAATCATGCAGGATTTAAAAAAGGGGAGTTTCAATTTACTGCCTATTATGCGCCTCAAGCCGTTTTGGCCCATACCAAACAAGGTGGAGGATTTTCATATCCAATCTATAGTAATCCGGGTGTTGTGAATGTGGTTTCGGAATCTAAGAAATTTCATTTGAAAGCGCCTCTTTGTGGCATTGATCCACTGACTAAAATGGTGCGAGCTTATTGTCTAAAAAATGCCGATGGTACCTACGCGATAGCACCAGACCGAAATGAAATTGAACATGGGGCGTTAAATCCAAAATATATCATTGGTTATCTTCAAGATCCCAATGACGCCGCTTTTTTAATGCTTCAGGGCTCTGGTTCAATCATGCTTGATGGTAAATTAATGCATATCAATTACAATGGCGCCAATGGCTTGCCGCGTACCATGCTTGGCCGAGTTGTCCAATGTGCACAAGATCCAACTTGTGGCGGCAACTTGAATACCATGGAGCGTTGTGCGAAAGATCCCAAATGTCATGATGAAGCAAAGTTACGCTGTAACGTCTCTCAAAAAATCAGACACAGTGCTGCATCTGAAAGTCTGATTCGACAATATCTAGATCATCTTCAAAATCGTGATAAAGCTGATGATCTGCGAGGTCGTGATCAAAGTTTTGTGTTTTTTGCTAAAGAGGAGGGCGGGCCTTATGGTTCAGAAAATATTTCTCTCACTGCGCATGCATCCTGTGCGACTGATCATAGAGTCATTCCTATTGGCATGAATTTTATCTATCACTGCAAACAAGCTACTTCATGGTGTGTGGCTCAAGATACGGGTGGGGCTATTATCGGGGCTCATGTTGACTGCTATAAGGGGGAAGGCTATCAAGCAGGTGTTGAAGCAAACCAGATCAATCATTCAGGCTCATTATTTGTGGCGCTTCCAAAAAATGGATAAGCCTTAAGTAACAAGCCATTGGTAAATAATTAATCATATAATGCTATTTTAGGAGATTCTTGAACACATAATAATAGATTAAATACAATGCGACCTGTATATAGACGAAGTATATAGACGAAGTTTTGTATTTGTTATCACATAATGATAGAATTTTGATCTCTTTCATACCAGGCTGGGAAATGCTATGCTATTTAAGAATGCAGACACTTTGGCCAAAGAAGCAACGGCTAATCTTAAAAAACAAGAAAAAATAAAGGCTCTTAATCAATGTGTACAAGAGTTAAGGGACATGGATTTAGCCCATCATGAAACAATATCTCAGCTTAGGCATCAATTTCTAGAAAATATAGAACGAGTTCGGTTGGAAGACGAACAGAGTATGCATCGAATAAACCAGATCATCCAGCGCTTACAATTTGTAAAAAAATATTTAGCCATTAATGCTACCAGTGGTAAAGCGGAGTTACAGGTTTTAACTGAAGTATTGGATCATATTAAGCCCACTGATTTTGCTCAAGCCCTCGGCTTGACTTCAGGCCTCGTCTTATCCCTGTGTGTCATGGGTGCGGGACTGTATGGAGCAGTCAAATTAGCAATGCTTTTACATGTACTGCTCATTGTAGGAGCTCTTGGTGGGCCCGTGGGTTTGATATTCGAAGCTTTGGTGTTTGCTCTTATCCTATCGTCTGTCTGTATATTATATGGCGCATACTTGATTTCCCAGCAGCCTACAAAAAATGTACAAGCTCTAAATGATACGATAGAAGAGCTGAAAGAAGCGGTGGTTGAAAGTCTAAATAACACCCAAAAAGAACAACTATCCGATATGATATATACCCCAGTGGTGCAGAAACAGGCTTCCGACGCCATGTGTTTGATTGCTAACAAAATAGTAGAGTTAGCAGAAGACACAGATACGCTGTTTTCTAGAACTGCTGCGGATGACAAGATAGCGACTTTTAAGGTATTGAGCAAGATTCTTGCTGATGATAAGTCCAGCTATTTAGATATACGGCAAGGCTTTAATGATTGGAAAAATGGACAATGTGAGCTCCCTAATGGCTATGGGAAAAAGCCCGTTGCTGATATTCTTGCTGTACAACGCAGGGAAGGATTTTTTGCCTACTTCAATCCCAAGAAAACGGATAGTGAACAACTATGCGAAACGGTGCGGCAGGCTATAGGTGCATAATGCAGATTTGTGGTTGAGCTTAACCCACATTCGGCTCTGTTGGCCATTGCTTTATAATGCCCACGTGACGTCCTCACGATTTATTCGTGGAGTTGACCGCGTCATCGAAGGGATCTCTAGATACCGTGGACAAGCCACGGTACGTAGGCACTTTAGAAGATCTAACACAATGAATTGTCAACAGGCCATAGTACAATCGCTATGAACAAACGAGCTAAGCCTATTGACTTTATCTTGGGCATGCATGAAAATGTCGTTTTTTTGGAGGGGTTCCCGAGCGGTCAAAGGGATCAGACTGTAAATCTGACGGCTCAGCCTTCGAAGGTTCGAATCCTTCCCCCTCCACCAGTAAATTAAGTGTGAAATTATGGCGCCTACTGTAGTGAGGCGTCTTATTTTCATATAGTTGCTCAAATAGCTATGACTGAATTGAGATCATAATCTCGGTATGCTCGATAAAGAATCGGCAGAAGAGCAATGATAGATGTATGTAATGTAGGGTTAAAAAGTCAAGCGGGTGTAGTTCAATGGTAGAACCTCAGCCTTCCAAGCTGATCGTGTGGGTTCGATTCCCATCACCCGCTCCAACTTTGGATCATTACCAACTTTGTGCTTGAAGCCCACATAGCTCAGGCGGTAGAGCACTTCCTTGGTAAGGAAGAGGTCGTTGGTTCGAGTCCAGTTGTGGGCACCATAAAATAGTAATTAACTGATTAGGAGTGATTTTTCGATGGCTAAGGAAAAATTTGAACGCACAAAACCCCACGTCAACGTTGGTACGATTGGTCACGTTGATCACGGTAAAACAACATTAACTGCTGCAATCACAACCATTATGGCTAAGATGCACGGTGGCGAAGCGCGAGCTTACGATCAGATTGATGCTGCACCAGAAGAGCGTGCGCGAGGCATTACCATCTCTACAGCACATGTTGAATATCAATCACCTAATCGCCATTATGCACATGTTGATTGTCCTGGACATGCTGACTATGTAAAGAATATGATTACCGGCGCGGCACAAATGGACGGAGCAATACTTGTAGTATCTGCTGCAGATGGCCCAATGCCACAAACAAGAGAGCATATACTACTTGCTCGTCAGGTTGGCGTACCATTTATAGTTGTCTATTTAAACAAAGCCGATATGGTCGATGATAAAGAACTTTTAGAG
>DAHWEW010000039.1:0-10929 GCA_027326225.1 Legionellaceae bacterium | reverse complement strand
TTATCGCTATTATTGATATTATTCATCATTGTCGTATTGTTTGGCACCAATAAGTTAAAAAATATGGGCACGGATCTGGGTCTTGCGATTAAAAATTTTCGCCGAGCATTGAATGACGAAGAGGAAAAATCGTGAATTTTTCCGAATTACTTTTGATATTGGTGGTCGCTTTAGTGGTGTTTGGCCCTAAAAGACTACCAATGCTGGCTTACCATTTGGGTAAGCTCTTTGCGCGCTTACATGATTATAAAGAACAGCTCACTGCCTTTTGGCAACAACAAGTCAATGAGCAAATGTTAGAAGAAAACATCAAAAAAGCCAAACAGGCTGACAAACTTTATCAAGACGAGATGTAATTCATCACGGATACACATCTCCCTAAGATGTACCTTATGAGACTTCTTCTCATAAGCATCCAGGAGATCCCTCGCATTGTTTGGGATGATGTAGGTCTTAAAAGACGTACCTCGTGAGCCACAAAAAGATTTAAAAATACCAATTTAGCGCAAGGCTGTTTGCTACAAATTGACCTGCCTGCGGTCCTGTGACGGAAAACCAAACACCAAAGATGAGTCCAAGTTGTGCGCTGAAATTATATTCAATGGCAGGTGCAAGAGAGCCTTGATTGCTGCCTCCTCCACCGATTCCTGAAACGGTACCACCTGGGGTAAATCCAGGATTGCCAGTGAAGCGTGAGGAGCCACTGTTGACATACAAGCCTTCAAAAACACCCACCCAATTTTGGGTCAAAGCATATTCAAAAGCCAAGTCAGCAGAATAGCTATTGTCGGGTCTTACTATCCCATTTGTGGTGGCGCTTCCTCCGTAAACATTGAAACCATGTACATGGACTAAATTTTCGGTTGCTGCCACAAAACTAAAGCGCGTCCGTAAATAATGCTCGTTTGAAAATTCACTCAATCGTTGAAAATTAAATCCCACAAAAGTTTGATAAGAACCAGCCCCTGTTTGATCGGTGCCTAAATGGGTAGGATTTAAGTCTTGATACTTTCCTGTGGGAAATACTTCCTGAACCACGATACGCAGATCAGGGAGCCAAGAGTTTTCTTTTTGTCTAAGAATTTGTACACCAAATCCCAAATTGGTATCTCCTATGCCACTACCGCGTTGCCCGCGATCCCAACTGATATCTAATGGCAGCGAGGCTTGCACATCGATAAAGCTTGTGACACCGGTTGTAAGAACAGGGGTGACTTCTACGTTTCTGAATTGATGAGGATATAAAGTGTAAAATCCATAAGGTTCAAAATTAACGTGACCCACAGGAACTGTTCTGCCTGCAGGAGCGAGCAATGGTCCAGTCATCCAAGGGGATGCAGAGGCGATTTGGCAAAATAGAAGTAATAACAGTAAACGTTTTGATTTCATGAAAAAGTACGATTGATTGTCGAATGTAGCATTGTAACTGTTTTTCTATCTGATGGAATGGAAAATAATTTTAACATCCTTGCATTGATGCATATCAAGACAAAAAATATAACAAATCAACAATTCAGGGCACTTGGAGGTATTAGATAAAAAAGCAACTTTAAAAAAGTGGAATCCCTTGGAGGCCTCATCACGATTTTTAATGAATTGATAACAAACTTAAACATTGATACAGGCCTTTCAGTGGAAGAAATAAGAGCTAATATTAGATAGCGATTTGTCGTGCACCACGCACGACAAGCGCAGACAAAACAATGCCAAGTTCAAATAGTAAACAAAGCGGTATCGCCAACATCATTTGTGAGCACACATCGGGCGTTAACAACATGCCAAGGATAAATGCGCCAACGATGACATAGGGTCGAATGATTTTTAAGGTTTTAATAGTTACCAAGTTTAGCGATACCAACAACAGGCAAACCAAAGGGATTTGAAAACAAAATCCAAACAGCAATATCATCCTGGTCATGAAATCAATGGCATAGGTGATATCTGGCATGAAACGCACGCCGAGGGGCACTGCCTGAGCAAAAAAATGCAACATCAATGGTATCATCACGTCATAGCAAAATAATCCTCCTAAGCAAAAAAGAGCCAAACTGGCAAAGATTGCCAAACGTAATCCTTTCCGCTCCTTACGATAAAGTGCAGGAGCAACAAAATACCAAAGTTGTAACAATGTAAATGGCGCGGTGAATAAACAGGCCACATCTGCGCTAAGTTTCATTGGGATGAATACTGGGGTTGTAATTTGGGTGGCGATGAGTGGGTTTTTTGTGGGTAAAACCTGTAATAAGGGTAAAATCATTTGATGAAATAAAGTGGGGGCATAGAAACAAAACAATAGAAATAAGCCCATAAAAAAAGTAATCACATAAAGTGCGCGGCGACGTAATTCAATCAGATGAGTTAACATGGACTTTTTTTAACCTTTTTGCGCTGATAATACCGATGTCCACCCGACTTTGCAAATGAGTATTATGAATGGGTGCAATGCTCGCATATCTAAATGTGTGGTA
Source organism: Legionellaceae bacterium (assembly GCA_027326225.1). GTDB lineage: Bacteria > Pseudomonadota > Gammaproteobacteria > Legionellales > Legionellaceae > DAHWEW01. The sequence continues at coordinate 8,461 of DAHWEW010000039.1, read as the reverse complement.
AGTTAGGCCTTGGGTATAAATCGGCTCAAGGCTTATTCACATCACCACCGAAGACGTATTAAAATGCCTCTTTTTTTACAACGGAACCCTCGTGCATCATTATCAAGATTTGATTCAAATTTTTAATGACTGTTTTGCCGTAACCCATCAGACGAAATTGGTGAAGGGGGGAGATGAGCCCATCTATCTGCCGGCAGATGAAGAGCGTCCTTATCATGCGTTATGTTTTGCACATGGATTTTTTAGCAGCGCGTTACATGAAAGTGCTCATTGGTTGATTGCAGGCAGTGCTCGTCGAACATTGGTGGATTTTGGATATTGGTACACACCGGATGGTCGTACAGAAGCAGAACAGGTGTTGTTTCAACAAGTAGAGGTAAAACCACAAGCACTGGAGTGGATTCTTGCCAAAGCAACGGGCTATCGGTTTCAAGTGAGTATTGACAATTTAAATGGTCAAGAAGTGGATACACTGCTTTTTAAGCAATCTGTATATCAACAGGTAAAGCAATATTGTGCCAAAGGTCTTTCTGCTCGTGCAGAGATTTTTCGCAATGCGTTGTGTCAGTTTTATCATACCGCTATGGCTTTAAACATAGAGGATTTTGATTTTGAGTCGCTATGAGACTCTATTTTAGGGACAGGTGATCCCATTTGGATTGTAAGTGACCATTTGTCGATTGTCCAAATCAAGCGTGACAGGCTGATACCAATAGGGGCCAGGATAGGTATAGGTCACACCTGGGGTAGGGTTATTGCCAGGACCACCTGGATTGTATAGCGGTAAATATTGCCCAGAAGCGGGGATAATCACCGCCGTAATGCCTTCAATGGCTGCCCTATCGCCCTGTAATACAATATCCATATAATTGTCTCTGTCAGCGACATAGGCATCATTTTCTGGCGTGCCCGCGGCAGCAAGATCAGCAAGCCCTAAAATGGTTATTGTTCCACCGTCTACCGGATAGGGTGTGTTGGGTAGAGTGAGGTAGGTTGGAGAACCGTTTAGAGTGGCTACTACCTGAAAAAATTGATTGAATTGGCTGGGTAAAACCGCCGCCACGCCATCTGGTGAGGTACCGGCTGTTGTATACATGCGTAAACGATATTGAGCAGCAGTACCGTAAAGAGCGTCCCCTCCATTGGGGAAAAAACTATTAAAGAGGGTAGGGGCGCATTGTCCTCTGATGGGGTATGTATTGATCTTGGCTCCAATCAGTTTAGGTCCGCCTCCAACTTGATAAGGATTTCCACTCGCAATGCTAAGACCAACTGCACTCACGGGCCCTTGAGGTCCATAAAGCATTAAGGTTGTGCCATTATCCACGACACTAAATTGGGTAGGATAAACAGCTCCGGGGGTTCCTGGGGCTAATCGATTTCCGAACTCACCAAATATGACCACACAACTTCGTTTATTGTATAAAAGATTCGGAGCAATTGACGCCACTTCAGGCATGACCACGTCACCTGTATTCAACGTCAGTCGAAAATCAGTGGGGTTAACGCTTGAGGGGAGCACAGGCCATGTGAAGCAAATAGGCATGGCATCGGCGTGATTGGTTGGATAACCAAAGCCAGTTGCTATCGTTTGAGGGGTTTGGGAGGTGGTATAAGCAGCATATGTCGCGCCTGCTGTATAGATATTCTCCCAAGCGCCTCCAGCGGCAATTACAGCAGCCTCATATCCAGGGACCCCTTCTATGCCTTGGAAACCATAATTTGCGGATAGAATGGCAGGTGAATCTCCCCAAAGATCGGCGTCAATCAATACATCTTGCATCAGCGATTGATAAGGAAGCGAGGGGGGAGGAATCACCCTAACATTCAGCAGATCTGCAGTGCTGCTAACGCCTGCGCAACTGATTCCATCATTCCAGCAGGCCATTAATACATTGGGTGCTGTCGCACCAGAAATCGTTTGATCGACCAATAAACCATTTGGATTGATGATGAGTGTTAAGGTACAGCTTTCAGAAGGATGAAGAGTAAAGGTAGACTGTGCTCCGCAACCACTCGGATCTATGGTCGTGTGAGGCGGTAAAGATACAATGGATGCCCCAAAGGCTGTGATGCGGTTATGATTCGTGATGAGGTATTTGGCATGGACGGTCGAACCTAAGGCAACTTGACTGGGTAGGATGGTATTGGGTTGAACTGTTATGGTAAACGGAAGGTTATAAGTGACATCGGGAGTGGAATAGCTTTTTGCTGCTATGACAAGCAGCAGGAGACTAAAACTAATAAAGATTCCCTTCATCATGATTCCTTTAAATATACCAATTGAGTTCTATTAACAGGGTATTGAGGTACAAATGAGATTGTGACAGTGGGCTAGTGACAAGGATATTGCGAATAGCCCCATTGCCAAGGGCAAAATGCCCTAAATCAGAAAAACGATACCCTAAACCCGCAGTTATCGATTTGGTGAGAGCATAGTCTAAACCAAGCCCTAAAGAATAGCTAAAAGAGGTGCTTGAATGATTGGAATAATAGGGAGTTAATGTCATGAAGTCAGGAATATTGGTGGCGTAATTTTGGGCGTGATTGAACCCAGCTCCGATACCTGCTGCGGCATAAGGATAATAGGCTTCACGCCATTGATGAACCCACTTTCCTTCGGCCAACAACTGCGAACTGTGAAGAGAATAAGAGTAAGAAAAAGGAACAAAAGGCGGAGAGATGCCTTGTTCTAGCGTGCCATTAACCGACATGGTTGTGATGTAATGATAGCTAACTCCTATTTGTAGGGCATTTAAAGATGACAAAGAGAATTGTTTAGCCACATAAGCCCCGAATCGTGAGGGATCTTTGGTGGTGTTGTTAGGGGTGTATTGAAACGTACTGTAACCCAGAGGAAACGATGCTGTGTTTCCCAAATTTTGGATTTCTGAAATCCCGAGATCGAGTCCTAAAACGTTTGTTGCATATGAAAAGGAACAGGGGATAATAAGAGCCATTCCTAAAATAACTGATTGTATCCTTCTCATTGGTACCAACGATTGATAACTCTCGTTGATTATACTTACAAAATATAATTTAGGTAAAGCTGGAATTCCAGCATGAATTTCAGAAAAATTGTTCTATACAAAGACCTATGCTACTCAAATCAGGTATAATTTCATTTTTAACAAGTAAAGTGTGATATGAAGCATCGTCCGCGTAAGCGTTTTGGCCAGAATTTTTTGCAAAGCGCGCCGATTATTGAAGATATTTTGCGGGCATTTCATCCTAAGGCTTCTGATCAAGTTGTTGAGATTGGGCCAGGCTTAGGGGCGTTGACCAAGCCCTTGTTGCATACGCTTGATTCTTTAACAGCGATAGAGATAGACAAAGATTTATATGCTCATTTAGAGGCTATGTTTCCTCACCATTCCAAATTAAAACTCATCAATAAAGATGCGCTCACCGTTGACTATCGTCAATTTGGGGAACACTTGCGTATCATTGGTAATTTACCCTATAACATTTCCACCCCTTTTATCCTCCATTTGTTGGGTTTCGTAGAACATATTGAGGATATGCACTTTATGTTACAAAAAGAAGTGGCCGATAGGATAGCAGCTACTCCTGGGAGTAAAACTTATGGGCGTTTGAGTGTCATGGTGCAGTATTATTGCGAAGTGGAGCAATTATTTATTGTGCCCGCTTCGGCTTTTTACCCAGAGCCTAAAGTAGAATCTGCTATTCTTCGCATGAGCCCTTATCAAGCCTCACCTTATCCTCATGTGGATTTTTCAACACTTGAGAAAGTCGTCGCAACGGCATTTTCTATGCGGCGTAAAACATTAGCGAATACGATGAAACCTTTGCTCAATGCGGCTGCATTGCTTTCTTTAGGGATTGATCCCAGTTTGCGTCCTGAACAAATTTCTGTCAACAACTATGTCCAGATAGCGAAATTTGTTACCAATTAGTGTAAAATAAACTTTTAAGGATTATCCTAGAAAAAGCAGTTGAGCTCACAGCTATCTGTAGCAGAGCTCAACTGCTTTTTCTAGGATTATGGAGGCCCCTTGTTTCATCGTCATACCATCAAGACAAAATTACCCAATGCTAAGCCGCTTAAGGATTTAACAGCTGTGCTCGCTCCTGAACAATTGCTGTCAGAAGTGAAACGACAAGAATTGCTCAAGACTATTCGTGAAATCAGTGCATTAGATCCCTCTCGTTTTGATAGCATTTGTTTAAGTCTGATTCATCATTATCTGAATCATTGTCAAAGCATGCCTGAAACAACAAACAGTTATTATGCCTTACCAGGCGGGCTCATTGATCACGCTCTGAATCGAACGGAAGCGGCCTTGTCATTATTTCGACATTTTGTGTTAAATGATGGGGGGAGCGAACTGTCTGAAGAACAAAAATTATGGTGTTATGCCTTATTTTCCGCAAGCCTTTTACAAGGCATTGGTAAACTTGAAATCGATTATAGTGTTGATCTGTATGATATCAATGGCCAATTCTTAAAGTCATGGAGTCCATTGTTAGAAAGCATGGCGTCAGTGGGTAGTTATTATCAGTTTGAATTTCAGAAAGAAGGTGAGAAAGAATTACGATGTCGTTTAAATATATTGTTGGCCCGATTCTTGATGCCTGCAAGTGGTTTTGCTTGGATCACCTCTCATCCTCAGGTATTAGCAGCATGGCTTGCACTATTGAGTGAAGATCTTCGTGGAGCCGGCACGCTAGGGGCTATTTTGATTCGAGCGGATGCCATTGCGATTCAGCGTTATTTTAATGAACCTTTGAAAGGATTAGGAAGCGGTCGTGGTGGTCGCATGAATCGCATCAGTACTTTTGTGGATAGCACGCCGACTTCTGTTGCCGAAAAAGAACGATTAATTGGCATAGAATTTATCAAGTGGCTCACCATTCAGCTGGCGTCAGGTAAAATCATGATCAACCGAGCGCCTTTGTTTATGGTTCCTGGTGGGTTATTGATGTCGGCAGAAATGTATCAGTGGTTTGTCCGTGAACATCCTGAATATAAAAATTGGCAAGCGGTACAAAATGCGTTTCTCTCATTAGGGCTTCATAGTGTTGGTGCAGATGGGAGTCCCATATCCCGCTTTGAACAAGTGAATACCCAACAAATGCATAGTGGTGTGGTGTTTTCTGAATTTGCAGTCGCATTGCCAGAGACGGTGCAATTATATCATTTAAACACGGGTGAGATTTCATCTATTTCGGCAGTGGAGGTGGTGAATATGTCCCAATTTGACCTTCACTTTAATCGTCAAGAACCAGCGTCTGTCATCAATCCATTAAGTTATTTGTCTTCCTCAGGAGAGTGGCAAATGCTCGAAGATAATCATATTTTATCGTTGGGAAAAACACGCGGTGGCTGATTATGTGATTGGTGATGTGCAGGGTTGCTATGATCCTTTGCAACGCTTGCTTGATGTTGTCCAATTTGATGATAAAGCAGATAGACTTTGGTTTGTGGGTGATCTAGTGAATCGAGGTTTAGAGTCTTTGAGGGTGTTACGATTCATCAAACAGTTGCCCCTTGAGGCGCGAATTACGCTTGGCAATCATGATATACATTTACTGGCCCAGCTCTTTAGCAATAACCCCTGGACCAATGAAGATGATACCCTAGATGAAGTTCTAAAGGCATCTGATGGAGAAGAACTCGGTCATTGGTTGCGTCGACAGCCTATTTTGTATCATGACTTTGCCTTAAATGTGGTGATGTGTCATGCAGGCATTGCACCGATTTGGGATTTATCAACAGCAAAAGAGCTTGCTAAAGAGTTAGAAGCGGCTTTGGTCGGGGACAATTATGTTGAATATTTGACCTACATTTATGGCAATCAACCCAATCATTGGTCAAATCAACTGTCTGGCATAGAGCGATTGCGCGTGATTTGTAACTATTTTACTAGAATGAGGTTTTGTAATGCACAAGGTGATTTGGTGTTCGATTATAAAGGAACCATAGAGGCGGCTCCGGTTGGCATTTATCCTTGGTATTTAGTCCCCAATCGTCTCGAGATAGAAGCTGATATTGTTTTTGGACATTGGGCGGCTTTGGAGGGTAGATGTACGCATCCTCGAATCTATGCCCTTGATACGGGTTGTTTATGGGGAGGGTCATTAACGGCTCTTCGTCTACAAGATCGTCAGTTGTTTCAAGTACCTGGTTAGAGATCTCAATGCGTTTTTCGATGAATTGGCAAGTTTTGGTTCTTTCTTTTGTCTATCTATTGACCAGTAAAACCTTGGTTGCAGAGCCTTCTCATGATAGTCATTCCCTATATCGTTGGATGGCGCATCCATCGGTTGAAGAAAAACGAGTAAAAGAGGCCGAAGCACGCTTAAATGATGCGATTAAAAATCCAGAATACATGCTCCAGCATTGGATTGACCTACCCCATTCGCCGAGTGCTTCAAGTCGAAAAAAATTATATTTGACCTTGAGAGAAGCCATTTTATTGGCTTTGCGTTATAACCCCAATATTCAAAATGCGGAATTAGACCGGGTGGTGCAACGTTATCAATTGCGATTGGCACAAAATGAGTTTGAATTACAGTATGCCATTGCGGGAACCGCCCTCATCGAAAAGAGTCAATACACGGATGTAGGGAATGTCGTCAGTCAACGCTATTTGGCAACGCCTGAATTGGCATTGAAATCCAAATATGGCGGTCAAATTGCTTTGACCATGGATAATACGGTAGCTCCCATTGGGAGTTATAACCCCTTGCTTAACTTGTCGGTGACGCAACCCTTATTGCGAGGATTTGGTTTGTCTCCTAATACGGCTCATTTGTTAGATGCCGTAGATAATGAGTGGCTCAATAAGTTGAATTTACAACAATCGGTCATTGATCAAATCACTCAAGTGATCATGGCTTATCGGTCCTTAGTGTTGAGTGCAAACAATATCGAAAATCAACGTCGCCAATTAAAAGAAGCGAGACGTACATTTGAGATCAACGAAAAGAAAATAGCAGCAGGCCAGCTTGAACCCACCGCGAATGTACAACAATCCTATCAAGTAGAGTCTTTGAATTTGATGGTCGAACAAGCAGAAAATGATTTTCGAACGGCGGCAGAAGATTTATTGCAAACCATAGGCCTTGATCCCGGTTTAAGGATTATGGTGCCTAGTGATGTTATTTTAAAAAAAATATCCATTCCCAATGAGCAACAGGCCATCTCTGAAGCATTGAGCCATAATGCTCAATATTTGGCATTAAAAATGGCATTGCGTGCAGATGAAAGGGCTTATCAGGTCGCTAAAAATCAACAGTTATGGCAATTGGATGCCACAGCGAATATGCAAGCGGGAAGCATGACAGGGGTCGATAGCACGACGACAGGATTCAAAGGGATCTATAATGGAAACAATATTACGGAGACCGCGGGAGTGACATTGACCATCCCTTTACACGATATTGATCGCCGTAGTCAGTTGATAAGCGCTAAAGTTCGATTAGAAAAAGACAGATTGAACCTAATTGCGGCAAAACGCGCCTTGATAACCATGATTAAAAACACAATAACGACTATCCAAAGTCAAGCAAAGCGTTATGAATTGGCCAAGAAACAAGTGAGTTTAGCTGCCAAATCTTATGAGTTGGAAAAGAAAAAGCAACAAGCAGGTATTGCTAGTGCGTTGGATGTCAGTCATACACAGAATCAGTTGATTCAGGCACAGATGGGACTTATTGATGCAAAAATAGCCTATTTAAACCATGTATCAACGTTACAACGTATATTAGGAACAACGCTCCTTCATTGGCAAATTAAATTGAGGTATGGTGAATGATGAACAATGCTGTAACGGACTATTTAAGACTCGTGGCAATAGGTGTTTTGATAGGTCTTCTTGGAGCATGTAAGGGAAGTGCGCCTACTCAAAAAGCGGAAATGAAAACCTATATTGTCGAAAAAAAAACCTTACATAAAACACTTTTTTTTACAGGCACCATCAAACCTTTAAAAGAAAGTGCACTGACAAGCCCTGCAGAATCAATCGTTGAAACAATGCACTTTCACTATGGTCAGTATGTGAAAAGCAATCAGGAGGTATTCACGTTAAATTCAGCGGAATTACAAAAACAATACAATGATACGCTCACTGAATATTTGAAAGCAAAAGACGGTTATTCAATTGCTCGGTCGAAATTTACTGGAACCGAAGAGCTTTGGCAATCTGGTCTGTTGTCTAAAAATAATTATTTGAATGAAAAATCAAGTCTGAATACAGCACGTGTGACGCTTTTGCAGGCCACAAGGAAACTGTCTGAAATGCTTGAAAAAATGGGGGATGATACATACAAAGATCTCTCAAGTTTAAGTTTTAGCGAATTCGATAAAGTTCGCTCGGCATTGGCAGGCAAGCATCATTTGATTCATATCAGAGCGCCTGGTGATGGGGTGTTATTGTACCCTCCCAAAGCCAGTGATGATAAAGCACAACGCATCACAGTAGGGGCTCAGATCAAA
>DAHWEW010000399.1:0-635 GCA_027326225.1 Legionellaceae bacterium | reverse complement strand
TCTGGGACGAATCATTGCTTCGAGACACGCCTCAGGTAGATCGCAGGACCATCAGCCGTAGATTTTCGATTTCATGACAAGATTTTACATATTATGAATATTTTCATATAAAGATGATAGAGAAGTTCATCCCTGACGTAAGCGCAGGCGTCAAAAAAGCATCTTTACGATAGGGCATAGTCGATGTTGACATGGACAAGGATTGGGCTCCGCCAACGGATCGCCATTGTGGCCGTCATCAGCTTTGGGGCTGCCACTTTTGCACAAGCCCACTCATTTCCGACGCAACCCCAAACTGTTTCAATGCCGGATACAGTATTGGAGTGCCACCATCAGTATGGTGCATCATATATGCGTTTTTGTGTGAATTCCACCAAAGCAAATTCTCCGGAAAAGAGAGATAGTTATAAAAATGAAAAATCCAAAATAAATAAAAAATCAAAAAATCAAAATCAAAAAAAATAAAATGAAATAAATAAAATAAAATAAAAATCAAAAAATCAAAAAAATAAAAAAATAAAAAAAATCAAAAAAATCAAAAAAACCAAACATAATTAACTCCAAAAAAGAAAGATGGACCTGCTTGATGACACAGGGACTGACCCCCTTTCTGACTTTTCCTTGAGCATGGATTA
>DAHWEW010000398.1:264-693 GCA_027326225.1 Legionellaceae bacterium | reverse complement strand
TCCGGAGGATCTGCGGGCACTCAGAAGCTTCGGCGAGGACTATCCTCAAAGTCAGCGGTTCCTGCTCTATCGAGGCAAGGACCGAATCAAACGCGACGATGTGTTGTGTATTCCGTGCGAGGAGTTTCTTCTCGCACTGACACCGAATCACATTCCTCACTGAAGCCTCTCGGCGCGCCTCGAGAGAACGATCCCGGCTGGCATCGCCTGAGATCGCATGCCAGACATCGCGTCGTGCGCACGATGCAAATCCCCGCAGAAAATTCTGCAGTTATTGATTTTTCACGGAAATTTTGGCGGAGAGAGAGGGATTCGAACCACTCTGTCTCTAATTGATTACTTGATATATTTTGTCTACTGCGATTTTCGATACCACCAGAAATGCCCGCGCCGCTTCAGTGCAGCGGCAACCGCATCCGTGCCCCCGCG
>DAHWEW010000398.1:0-254 GCA_027326225.1 Legionellaceae bacterium | reverse complement strand
GGGGTGCGCCTTCGACCACTCGGCCATCTCTCCGGCTTTTGAGGCGGGATTCCCGAAGGGACACGTTCGAAGGCACAAGCGCCACCGCGTGCCCCGCCAGGAGGGGCGCATGATACTGGAAACTCCGGAGGAATGGGACGCTCCGGGGAACCGCCCGGCTCAGATCAAGGCGTCCTGCACTTCCTGCTTGACAGCCTCGCCGCCAATGGATTCGTCGGTCCCGACCCCCGAGCCCGTGTGCTGCTCTTTTTCCC
>DAHWEW010000397.1:0-713 GCA_027326225.1 Legionellaceae bacterium | reverse complement strand
ACTGAACATATTTTATTAGCTCTTATTGCAGAATCTGATGGTGTTGCAATGAGAACGCTAGATAAGTTGGGTGTTGATATCCAAAAATTAAGAAATTTAATCTTAACTTATATTGAAGAGACACAAGAAGAAATTTTACGACCTTTAACTCAAGCTGAAAAATTCTTACTTGAACGTGAAAAGAAAGGTAGTCCAACTCCAACATTAGATGAATATGCCGAAAATATTACAAAAGAAGCAATCGATGGAAATCTAGATCCAGTTATTGGTCGTGAAAAAGAGATTGACGATGTTATTGCTGTTTTAGCAAGAAGAACTAAAAATAATCCTGTTCTTATTGGTGAACCTGGTGTAGGAAAAACAGCCGTTGCAGAGGGATTAGCTCAATTAATTTTAACTGAAAAAGTTCCAGATTTTTTAGATGGAAGTCTGATAATGGCATTAGATCTAGGATCTATTTTAGCTGGTACAAAATATCGTGGAGAATTTGAAGAGCGGTTAAAACGAATTGTTGAGGAAGCTCAAAATGATTCAGCTGTTATCATTGTTATTGATGAAATTCATACATTAGTTGGTGCAGGAGCTGCAGAAGGCGCTGTAGATGCTGCAAATATCTTAAAACCAGCTTTAGCACGAGGAAAGTTCCGTTGTATTGGAGCCACAACAAATGATGAATATAGAAAATATATTGAAAGAGATCCTGCTTTAGAAAG
>DAHWEW010000396.1:0-778 GCA_027326225.1 Legionellaceae bacterium | reverse complement strand
CTGCGCTTCGGGGAAGAGCTGCTTGACCGCCTGGGCGAGCAGATGTGCGGTGGAGTGCCGGATGACCTCAAGGCCCGCCGGGTCCTTCTCCGTCACGATCGCGAGCGACACATCGTGGTCGATCAGATAAGAAGTGTCGACCAGCTGGCCATCGACGCGTCCGGCGAGTGCCGCTTTGCGCAGCCCGGCACCAATGTCCGCGGCCACGGCATCGACCGTCACCGGATGGTCGAAGCGCCGCTCACTGCCGTCCGGCAAGGTGACCACTGGCATGTCGAAGCTCTCCCGATCGGATCGGCTCTTGAAATACCGGCGGTCGCCCCCGGAGGGTACCGGAGGCGACCGCCTTCAATTCTGGTAGGCGCGAGTGGGATCGAACCACCGACCACCACCATGTCAAGGTGGTGCTCTACCACTGAGCTACGCGCCTATAAAAGGAATTCTCCCGAAGGAGGGCCGCGAAAGATACAAGAGCGCCACGGTGCGTGCAAGCCAATCCGAGCCTGGCCAAGCGCTTACGCCTCCCCCCGTCCGGCCGGCTCACGCCAGGCCGAGCTCGAGCTGCTTCAGCCGCGCGATGTCATCGCGCAGGCGGGCGGCCGTCTCGAACTCGAGGTTGCGGGCCCGCTCGAGCATCTCGGTCTCGAGTTTCTTGATCTGGCGCGCCAGCGCCGCCGGCTCGAGAGTCTCCGGGACGACGGGGGATGCACCGCGACCGCGCTCCTGGCCGGCCGCACCCCGCCGACCGCGGGCCGCCGGGGCGGCGCTGCGGGCCCCT
>DAHWEW010000395.1:0-818 GCA_027326225.1 Legionellaceae bacterium | reverse complement strand
CTCGAAGGTGGCCGTGTAGGCGATCTCACCGTTCTCGGGCCGGCCGGTGGTGTCGATGGCGGGCGCCGCCACCGGACGCAGCTGCTGCTCGCCCAGCGCCTGCTGCAGCGTGCGCGAGACAATCTCGCCCAGCGCCTCGCCGCGCACCTGTGCGCCAAAACGCTGCTCGATCACCTTGGCCGGCACCTTGCCCGGACGGAAACCCTTGAGGTGCGCGTTGCGCCCGAGGTCGAGCATGCGCTCGCGCACGCGGCCGTCCAGTTCGGTGGACGGGAACCTGACGGTCAGTCGGCGCTCGAGGCCACCGACGTTTTCGAGCGAAACCTGCATGCCTGGAGACTCCTCACCCGCGGGCGCGATCGCCCGCAGTGCATTCATGGTGGTGCGAAAGCCGGGACTCGAACCCGGACGGGGGTACCCGCTGGAACCTAAATCCAGTGCGTCTACCAGTTCCGCCACTTTCGCGCCGGGTTGGACAGACGGACAAGTTTACGGGATCGACGCGTAGCCGGAAACTGCCACGCCCCGGCAATCACGGGCGCCCGCTCGTATGGGACATCCACGGGCTACAGGCGCGCCGGACGCGGCCGGCCGGCACCAGGCCGCGCGCCTGCGGCCGCCAGGCGCTGGCTAGAATGTCGCCGATCTCCGCGGAACACGTCTGCATGAACGCCGCCGCCCCGCCCCTCACCATGCGCACCTGGCTGCCCGGACCCGACCGCCTGGACAGTCCCGCATGCACATTGCGTCACGAACCTTTCGATTTCATCGTGGTGCCCGACCTGCTGCCGGCCGGCGCGGCCGGCGCGGTTCTCGCC
>DAHWEW010000394.1:0-918 GCA_027326225.1 Legionellaceae bacterium | reverse complement strand
TAGAGTTCTTTCCAAACCCTACGTATTCAGTTCATAGTTGTAAATTCCCGCAATTAAATTAAACCTCAGTCCAAATCTTTTTCGGCGATTACGATATTTATCTGCAATAATTTTAAAACGCTTCAACATGCCAATTACATTTTCATTAAGTACACGCTGACTTGATAAATCTCTATTAGATTTTTTGTCATCTTTGGTGAGTGGACATTTTTTTGATTTTTTCTTTGGTAATGCACTATTGGCATGGAGTTTATTCAAACCTTGATAACCTGTATCTGTTAACACTTTCGTCTCAGATTTAAATCGAATTTTTGATTCCTTAAATAAACGGAAGTCATGTCGCTTTCCATTAGTAAAATTTGTACAAACAACAGTTCGACCAATTTTATCTACAACGATCTGGCTCTTCAGAGTATGTCTTTTCTTTTTTCCAGAATAGAACTTACGTTGCTTTTTTTGGGACGTTGAATGGGCGTTTCACTTGCATCAATTAGTATGACTTCATACTCCACATCGCTCTTGAGTAAAGCTTTACGACCAGGCAAACTGAAGACCTTACTTTTGATTAAGGTATCTTCAACCCAACGAATTAACTTATAAGCATATCCCTCGCTAATCCCGTAGCTTTTACTGATATGAAAATAGGTGCGATATTCTCGCAAATACTCCAGTGCCATTAGCAGCGTCTCTTCCATGCCAAGCTTACGGGGCCGGCCACCTTTTGCTTGTTTTGCTCGCACTGATTCTGCAAGTATTTTAATCATTTCTTCGAATGTTTGTCTTTTTACCCCGGTTAAGCGGCGAAACTCCTCAGGCGATAATTCACTAATTGTTTCCCAACGCATTGTTGCAAATCTTCCTTGAATTTAGTCAAAGAACCTATTTTGCTACATCTCATAAGGTTTGGAAAGAACTCTA
>DAHWEW010000393.1:0-926 GCA_027326225.1 Legionellaceae bacterium | reverse complement strand
AAGACATCGCGGTAAAACGAGCCAATAGTAAAAATGAACTGCAAGACCTCCTAGATCGTGATTTCCGTGGCCTCATCATCTCGATGATCCATAAGTTTGAGGCGATCAGAGAAAACAGCTGCGGACGAAGTAACGTATACGTTTTTATCGATGAAGCTCATAGGTCGGTAGCAAAAGATTTAGGTACTTATCTCATGGCAGCCGTACCTAAATCCACCATTATCGGATTCACTGGAACGCCTATTGCTAAAACTGCTCAGGGTGAAGGAACATTTAAAATTTTTGGGGCAGAAGACGATCACGGTTATCTCGATAAATATTCTATCGCAGAGTCCATTGAAGATGAAACAACGTTGCCTATTAAGCATGTCATGGCTCCAAGTGATATGACAATCCCAACTGAGCAACTGGACAAAGAATTCTTTGCTTTAGCAGACAGCGAAGGTATCACTGATATCGAAGAACTTAACCGTGTTCTGGATCGTGCAGTTGGCATTCGTACCTTCCTTACCGCCGATGATCGTGTTGAAAAGGTCGCCATATTTGTCGCTGAACACTTCAAAGATAATGTCATGCCGCTGGGCTATAAGGCATTTTTGGTAGCAGTAAACCGCGAAGCTTGTGCAAAATACAAAATTGCTCTCGACAAACATCTCCCCAAAGAATGGTCTGAAGCAATTTATACTTCTAACCCTAACGACTCAATTGATCGTCCGTTAGTAGCGAAGTTGCAGCTTACTGATGAGCGCGAAGAAGATGTGCGGATTCTTTTCAAAAAGACCAACGAGGAGCCCAAGATTTTAATTGTTACTGATAAGCTTCTCACGGGCTATGATGCTCCACCTTTGTATTGCCTCTATCTTGATAAGCCTATGCGTGACCACGTTCTACTTCAAGCAATTGCACGGGTAAATCGTCCTTATGTG
>DAHWEW010000392.1:0-1000 GCA_027326225.1 Legionellaceae bacterium | reverse complement strand
ATGGCAAAGCGTTCAGGAACAGAAACTGCAGCAATACTTGATGTGGCTAAACGATTAGATATTATACAGGAAGATAATTATCTGCAAGGCCGCGAATTACTGATTCGAATCATTATGATGCTGACAAAATTGGCTCAAAAATCAGATTAATCGGGTTCGGGCGGGCTCGGTCACGGACACGCCCACGGGCTCGTATTAGATCGCGGTTTGTCCAAACTCCAGTAGAGAAAAAAACGCTGATTATATATTTTCCCTGAAGGGCAATCACATCAATTTACATGATGATGTTAGGTTGTATTTTGAATCACTTCATCAGAAACAGCTTAGTGCTGAAGTGTTTTATCGCTATCAGGTTGAAAAAGATCATGGTCGTCTGGATACCGCGGGCAAGCCGCGGTAAGTAGGCTAAATATTTTTCCCGGAGTTATTGAGAAGTTACGATGAATCAAGACAACATATTGTTTTGCAGACCATTGTAGAGGGTATGCAGCTACCGACAATGGGTACTATTGGCTGCGCATGTTAGATCTAATCATGTGCACTGTGTCATTCACGCCATATTACCGCCAGAACAAATAATGAATACAATAAAATCATATGCTTCTCGGTATTTAAATAAAGCAAATCTGGATGTTGACAGAGTAAACCGATGGGCGCGGCACGGTAGCACGCGATATTTATGGAAAGAAGCAGAGGTCGAAGCTGCAATACAGTACGTTGTTAATGAACACGGCTTACCAATGTCTGTATTTGAAAACAAACATCGAACATTCAACATGGCTTAGTTAACTTTTCCGCTCCCTAACGGTCACGGTTCGGATTTTCTGACCACAAATTACGCGTTTAAATGCAATCGCCGTGGCTCTCGTACTAGAATCTGTTGACAATTCAACTCAACCACTACGCCCCGCGGCTTGTCCCTGTCTCTTGGTCACAACTTGGAAACGTAAAGAGTTTCTGCTAAAGCGATGATACGATGTGATCGTTCTTGATCGAAGGG
>DAHWEW010000391.1:0-1255 GCA_027326225.1 Legionellaceae bacterium | reverse complement strand
GATCGATAACTACCTGAAGGATATCACCTGGGTGAGACTGCACAATCATGGGGATATCTTCAAACCGATTAATCGACTCGCCATTGATGTTTTTGATACGATCTCCAACCTGGAGGCCAGCTTTTTCTGCAACGCTATCTGGTTGGAATCCATCAATAATAGGGACTGTATAACGCTGACCAACGGTTGCAAAAAGAATGGAAAAAAGAAAAATAGCAAAAATGTAGTTAGCTGCAGGGCCTGCAACAGAAACAGCTATACGTTGCCAGACTGTTTTATAAAAGAGAGAGCGAGATCTTGCATACTCATCCATTTTTTTCAGAGTTTGATGGTCTGGTGTACTGGCCGCATCCGCGTCCCCGACCATTTTGACATATCCGCCTAAGGGAAACCAACTGACTTTCCACCGAGTGCCGGCTTTGTCATGCCACCCAAAAATTTCAGGTCCAAAGCCGATAGAAAAGACATCCACTCCAACGCCATTATAGCGCGCAACAAGATAGTGTCCCAGCTCGTGGACGAAAACAAGAATAGACAAAACAATCAAGAAGGGTATTAGATACCAGCCTAAACCTATTAAAAATTCCATTATGGTTCTCTCCCTAGTTCAATTTCTCCCTATTTGTAGCGTTAAGAAACTCAGAAAACAATCCCTTAGTGAGCACATCTTAATGAAAAATTAACTTATTGGTTTGTATTTCTTTCCCCGTCAGTTTGCTTGACAAGAAAGGCTTTGTTTTCCATAAGGAAACATTGGAGTAGATTTTTTATTCATAAATAAAGTTGGGATAAGAATTTTTCTGCTTTTAAAATGCGAACTCCGTCTTGTTGGTAATCATTGCGAAGAGATTTGACCAGTTGGATTGCAGGGCAATTGTACTTTTCATGAAATTTTATCAAGGACTTACTCGGCGTGCGCTCTGATACCTTCACTTCAATCATTGTTTCAAGTTGCTCTTGAAGTACTAAAGCAAAATCAACTTCTTGACCGTCTTTTGTTCGTAAATAATATAGGCCGTAGTCTTCACCCTCATTATCAACTTTTCCATAGACGTGCTTGAGTAAACTAACGGCAACAAAATTTTCGAATTTAGCGCCTTCATCACCTTGTATTAATCCTGTATCAAAAAAATATATTTTTGGCTCTTTTAACAAGCTTCTTGCAATATTTTTGGAATAGGGATGAATAACAAAAACGATAAATAAGGCTTCTAGAATCTGTATATATTTTTTAATTGTTGTGGGAGATACCGCA
>DAHWEW010000390.1:0-1371 GCA_027326225.1 Legionellaceae bacterium | reverse complement strand
TTTTATAGCGCATCTGATTTAACTAGAGCCGATATGCTTGACTCTTCATCAAATCTTTATTTAGTGGATTACGAATTACTAAATGACAATATGAATGGCTTAGATCTTATAGAAAAATTAGGTTTAGAGAAGCATGCTATTTTGGTAACTAATTGTGTTGAAGATAAAGAATTATGTGAGCGGTGCGAAAAGATGGGTGTAAAAATAATTCCAAAACCCTTTGTACCTTATATTCCTATACTAAACTCGATGAAACCCCAGCTCAGCGATTTAGTTTTCATAGACAATGATGATTTGATGAGAGCAGTTTGGGGGCTTGCGGCAAAGGAAGCCGGATTAAATATTGTAACCTATTCTTCTCCAAATGAATTTAATGATGAAATTAATAAATATCGAAAAGACACGCTTATATATATTGACTCTGGCTTGAATGACAATGTTAAAGGTGAGCAGTATGCAAAATATCTTCATGAACTTGGATTTACTGAACTATATTTAGCAACAGGTTACCCGTCAGAGCACTTTAGATCTTTACCTTGGATAAAGTCAATTGTAAGTAAAGAACCTCCCTTTACCAATAGACTATCCGATTAACTGCTAATACGGTATGCCGGCTAAAAGTGTTGATTTGCTTTATCAAAACTTTTGCGTAATGTCTTACCATCAATGGCTGGGCAGGTCACTGGTGCAAATAATTCTATAGAGTATTTTAAGAGAATTTTTGTCAATTTATGGATGAAAAATGATTACTATATAGATAGAAACCTAGGGTCAATTATATAGAACTGACTGTCCAACTTAGCCTAGATGTTGATTTACCCATCGAACGATATCTTGTGCTCCCATGACCCCAGAGCTTCTTGCAACCTCCTTTCCATGAAGAAAAAGCATCAGGGTTGGAATGCTTTGAATGGTATAATGGGTGGCTAAAGTTTGTTCGACTTCCGTATTAACTTTTGCTAATCGAACTTTAGGCTCAAGTAGGCTTGCAGCAGACTCGAAATGGGGAGCCATCATTTTGCAAGGCCCACACCATTGCGCCCAGAAATCGACCAATACAGGGATATCATTTCGATTGATATGTTGTTCAAAAAAACTCTGGTTCAATTGGACTGGTTTTCCATCAAAAAGCGCCTTTTGGCATTTTCCACAATTGGGATGTTCATTCAATCTTGTTTCGGGTAGTCGATTGATGGTATGGCAGTGTGGACAAACAATATGCATTGCATCGCTCATAATCTCAACTCTCACTTGCTTGTTCATTTTTTTATAAGTACTCTTCTTTATATATAAAATGAGTACTAATCTATTTCACTTCCCGATTCAAGATTACGAACATTATATCAAATCAAATCGATCTGAGTTCATCAC
>DAHWEW010000038.1:0-11398 GCA_027326225.1 Legionellaceae bacterium | reverse complement strand
ACACGTCCCGGTCACCGCCATTATCGCGGTGGCGGCAGCCCTCGTGGCTCTCGGCACGGGTCACGGTGCGGTCGCCATGAGTAACGAACAGTCCGCGTCTGTTCCGAACGTCGTCACCCCGACTGGGTCCATCAATCACCAGTGGTCGAGAGCTTAAACTATGAGAAAACATCGGCACCATGACCATGGCATTGAGTCCTGGGTGCATGATGGGGCCGCCTGCAGATAACGCATAGGCCGTTGAACCTGTGGGGGTCGCAACAATCATCCCATCCGAACGATAATGGCTAACAAACTCATGGTTAATGGAAACATCAAACGCTATCAAATGAGTTTCTCTGCCTCTACTTAATACCACATCATTGAGGGCATCCCCTTGATAATAAGTATTTTCTTGATCATAAACTCTGGTATGCAACAAAAATCGACGTTCTTCAAAATAAGCGCCCGCCAAAACCCCACCTAAGTCTTTTTCAATATCTTGCGGAGAAATATCCGTTAAAAATCCCAAGCGGCCTCTGTTTATCCCAATGACAGGGACATTGATTTTAATGGCCATTCGCGCTGCAGATAGCAAACTACCATCGCCTCCAACCACGACGACCAAGTCCTGATGCTCTCCTATGTCTTCACGAGGCAACGTAGGAAGAGATAAATCGAAGCTACTTGCTGTATCGCTGTCTAGGAAAGTTGCCATTTTCAAATCACGGAGATAGTCAATCAAACGATGTAAGGTTTCATTGACCCCCTGATTGGCACGATGTTGGCGTGCATATAATATGACTCGTTTGAATTTTTGTTTGCTCATTTCATACTAGCTCTCATCACTATTCGAAGCCCTAGCTGTTCTTTTTCTATCGTTTTCTTTTAACTCTTTTTTTCGTAAACGAATCGATTCTGGAGTCACTTCAACTAACTCATCATCATCAATAAATTCCAGAGCTTGCTCAAGAGAAAATTTGATGGAAGGAGTGAGAATGATGTTTTCATCCGATCCTGAAGCCCTGATATTGGTGAGTTGTTTTTCTTTCGTCACATTCACAACCAAATCATTGTCACGCGCATGAATACCTACAATCATCCCTTCATAGCATGGCGTTTGTGGGTCGATAAATAAGCGACCCCGCTCTTGCAAGTTAAACAAAGCAAAAGCGCGGGCCGTTCCCTGACAATTCGCAATCAAGACCCCATTATTTCGTTTTCCAATTTTACCTTTGATGGCCGGCCCATAATGATCATACACATGATACATCAAACCCGTTCCTGAAGTACTCGATAAAAATTCGGTATGAAAGCCAATCAATCCGCGAGTAGGAATAAGGTAATCAAGGCGTACGCGCCCCTTCCCATCAGGTAGCATATTTTGTAACTCACCTCGTCGCTCGCCTAGTTTTTCCATGATAGAACCCTGATGAAGTTCTTCAATATCAACGGTGACTCGTTCATATGGCTCAAGCTGCATCCCTTCTTCTTCACGCAAGATGACTTCGGGTTTTGAGATGGCCAACTCGTAGCCTTCTCGGCGCATATTTTCGATAAGAATAGATAGATGTAGCTCTCCTCGACCAGATACCTTAAATTTATCTGGATCATCAGAGTCTTCTACTCTAAGAGCCACATTGTGTAACAATTCTGTGTGTAATCTTTCCCGTAATTTTCGGCTAGTGACATATTTGCCTTCAAGGCCTGCAAAAGGTGAGTCATTGACTTGAAACGTCATACTGATGGTCGGCTCATCCACTGTTAATGGCGGTAGGGCTTCAACCATATTAGGATCACAAATCGTATCGGAAATATTTAATTGATCAATGCCGGTAACCGCAATGATATCGCCTGCTCTTGCCTCTTCTATTTCTATTCGCTCAAGACCTTTGAAACCCAGTAATTGTAATAAACGACCAGAACGTACGTGACCATCTTTATCAATGATTTTAACCGCTGATTTGGCTTTGATGTGTCCTCGACTGACCCGACCAATACCAATAGTACCCACATAAGACGAGTAGTCGAGTGAGCTGATTTGCATTTGGAAAGGGCCCTCTCTATCAACATCTGGAGGTTGAACACACTCAACTATTGTACGAAGCAGCGCATTCATATCGGTTGAATGATCGTCTAAGTTAAGTTTGGCATATCCATTGAGCGCTGAAGTGTATACCACTGGAAAATCAAGTTGAGTATCATTTGCACCCAAATTATCAAACAGATCAAACACTTGATCCATGACCCAGTCCGGTCTTGCACCAGGTCTATCAATTTTATTGATGACCACAATAGGGTTTAAACCACGCAGAAAAGCCTTTTGCGTCACAAATCTCGTTTGCGGCATAGGACCATCAACGGCATCAACCAATAAGAGCACACTATCCACCATAGATAGAATTCGTTCTACCTCTCCACCAAAATCAGCATGTCCTGGTGTATCGACAATATTAATTTGGTATCCCTGCCAATGCACGCAAGTATTTTTGGCAAGAATAGTAATGCCGCGCTCTTTTTCAAGCACATTGGAATCCATCAACCGCTCAACTTTGGGCGCGCGCTCATTGAGTGTGCCTGTTTGTTGCAATAATTTATCGACTAATGTTGTCTTACCATGATCAACGTGCGCGATGATGGCGATGTTACGAATTTTTTCTATCATAAGGACCTTTATCTGAAGATGTTAGAACGACCCAGCGTTGCTAAAGAGATCTGAAAAGCAAATTATTTATACCTTTCCTAATTTTGAGGGCTGAGGCTTTTGACTTCAGCGAATCACATGATTATACAACGAATGAGCGCAAACCCCAAATCTTAGGCTTTATGGAATAGCCATCCATCTTATTTTTGTTAGTGGTGAGAGCAAATAGAATATTTTTTGCTACACTAATATTAAGCCCTATAAAAAGGCAGGATATGATGAAAAAATTAGTTTTAAACCCCACCGATATGAGTCAATGGTATGCTCTTGTAAATGAAGCCCAAGCATCTACTCAACTCCTCTTGAACGAAAATACCGAAAGCTACCTTGTGTTTTTACTCATGCGATTTGCTCAAACTGCAAAGCTGCTTGAGTCAGTCATTGCGCTGGATTTTCTTCAGTCAATGCATGTCGGGGGCAAGCGGCAAATAGAATTGTTACGTGATGTTGGTGATAAAAGTTTGCTGTTTTGTGGCCTTTTCCCTGGAATGGCATCGAAACGTCATGTTCGCCTTGATTATTTTAGTGATATGGGACAAGCCGCATATCTCACCATTGGTGAATTACAAGAAAGAGAATCAGGTGACTTATTTTTTCAGCTCAGTGAGCAATTTATAAAAATGCAACAAATTTTGCAGGCAATGCGCGCGGAGAGAGTGGCTGAGGTTGAATTAGATAATCCAATCATTGTGCCTCCTCATTCATCATCTCATTAAAAGTGAAAATTGACGAATGGAGTAATTCTGTCTAAGTTTTAAATATTCACTGATCAAACTTATCCCAAGGACAAGCTTCATCCAGATCTTTACCCTTGTGGGGTGAAATAACGTGCTTTTTTTCTGAAACCTAAATGAAGGGACTGAAAGGGAGGAAGTAGCTATGATGACTAAAGTAGATATTCTTAAGATCATCAATGAATGCAGAATCACAGGGGAGAAAGGACTTCGCAATGGCTATCAAGCCACCATCCAAGAACTTTTTATAGATTTTTTAACCCCACCTACAGATTTTCTAGGGGTCAATGGCAATCCTGCCATTTTTGTTAACTTCCAGACCTTTCATCTTTTGAGCAAATACCATCCTGACTGGGAAATCAACAAAACCATTGCAGTGAAAGAAAGTTTCTTAAAAGAAGAGCCTATGATGATCATTGGGATTCTTATTCATGAAATAGGTCATGCTTTTAATGTGGCAGCAAAGATTTTAAACTGCGAAGCAAACGCTTATATTTTTGAGATTGAAGTCTTAAGCTCTTGGTTTCATTCTAAACACCCCGTTTTAGCCCGATTATCCAATCACACCATTCAATCTTATTTTGACTCACGATTGCCTTATTACCACAAAGAAATAGGTCAAAATCCATATTTAGATGGATTGATCCAAAAAATTGAAATGAAAACCATTCTAAACCCCGCAGAAGAGCATGCATGCTCTCATAGCACTCAAAAAAGAAAAGGCGAGCTTGCAATGATGGTATCAGTCCCTAAGTTAAGACATACAAAACTCACGCATTTTTTTAGACAGAAGGATTTGCAAGAGACCGCAGATGCTGGGGCACTATGTGTGAAATAGTTCAGGTTCGCTTTTCTGTAAATTGGTACTGATTTTTTCCAAGTTTTTTAGCCGTATACATGGCTGCATCTGCATTTTTTAAGAGATGAGCTGCAGTTTGCCCACCAGATGGATACACTGCTATCCCAATGCTCGCTTGAATATGGATTTGATGTTCATTGATGACAATGGGTGTTTTTAATACATTGAGAATATGATTCGCGATAGAGGCAGCATCAGATGTATGGCGAATGGTATTTAATATAAACACAAATTCATCTCCCCCCATCCTGGCAACGGTATCGCTCTGCCTAACCGAGTGTCTTAATTGATATGAGACTTCTTTCAATAACAAATCACCTACTCCATGGCCAAAGGTATCGTTAGTCATTTTGAAATTATCTAAATCCAAATATAGTAGGGCCATATGATTTGCATTTTTTTCGGCCAAAGATATCGATTCATCGATCAACTTTTCAAACATAGCCCGATTAGGTAGCTGTGTCAGAAAATCATGCATAGACATATATTGAAGCATTTCTTCTGTTCTTTTGCGCTCGGTAATATCTCGAAAAATCACCACATAACAAAGCTCGTTATTCCATTCACTTTTGAAAATGGATACCTCTGATACAGATTCGCCGCCTGATGCCTTAGGGATCTTCATCTCTTTAACCACTTCATTATTTTCAACCAGATCTCTTGGGTCAAAATTTAAGTGAAGCGGCTCACCCAATAAATCAGCGATATTGCGATCAAACAAACGAATGGCTTCATAATTGGAGTAGACCACCATTTTATGTCGATCAATAATGACAACCCCATCTAAACTTTTACCAACAATATTTAAAAAAGCAGAGTTACTCATGGCAAGCTTTGCCTTTAAGTGCTTAATCTCTTCTTTTTGTTTGATGATAACCTGTTGCAATGAAGCAATGATTTCTTTGTCTTTATGAGTCACGTGTCGTCACCCAGGTCACAAATCAAGTCCATTCCTACCAATAGTTTTTCTTGTTCTCTAAAATCTAAAATCACTCGGTGACTTGGCAGTGGCAGCTTCTTTAATAGGGTTGGCGTGGCCACAATTTTATCGCCCTCTGCCAACTCAGGGTTGATGAAAATATCAATGACCTCTAGGGTGTAATGTTTACCAAGTTTCTTTTTTAACAATTGCTTGAACGCAATAATATTCTCTTGATTCTCGATGGTAAGACCCGCGATATATAAGCGTAAAGTATAGTTCTCATCTTCCATACTATTTTCCTTATGACCCTCAGGTAAACTGAACAGGTTTATCCAATACACTTTGGGCGAGAGCCAATATTTCAATGCTACCAATAGGTTTTCTCAGTAATTGAAAAGGGAGTCCTTCTTTTCTCACGTCATCTAATTCCGTTAAAAATTCCTTATGAAAAGCTGTGACAATATAAACAGGTAACTTCATTGAAATTTCTCGAATTTTCTTGAGTGTCTTGACCCCATTCATACCAGGCATTTTTAAATCAAGAAAAACCAGGCTGTACTCTTTATGTAAGATTTCCTCGATTCCCTTTTCACCAGAGTCTACGGTAGTCACCTGATAACCTGAGTCTTCCAATGCCAACTCAAATGAACGACGAACGGCTTCTTCATCATCAATGACA
The DNA here is from genome assembly GCA_027326225.1 of Legionellaceae bacterium. GTDB lineage: Bacteria > Pseudomonadota > Gammaproteobacteria > Legionellales > Legionellaceae > DAHWEW01. Next base: position 5,521 of record DAHWEW010000038.1, on the reverse strand, counting down.
AGAATATGTTTTACTTGGTTCATAAACCGAATACCTTAGTTCATCTCAATTAACCATGCTTCATACATCCATTGATGGTTAATTTAAGTTCATTTATTTTGAGGAATCATCACTGTAAAACACGATCCCTCTCCCACTTTACTTTGACACATCAACTTTCCATCATGCTCTTCAATTATACTACTAGACACAGCCAAACCAAGACCTGTGCCCTGTCCTGCTTGCTTTGTGGTAAAGAATGGCTCAAAAATTTTATCCTGTGTTTCTTCATCCATACCATGGCCCGTATCCGTCACACTAAATACAAAATGCCCCTCTTTTATCTCAGTCGTCAAAGTGAGCTCTCTGGTCTCACTTTGTTTCATTGCGTCAATCGCATTCATGACTAAGTTTAGGATCACTTGCTGCATTTTGTTTTCTTTGATGGCGATATCAGGTTCATTTTGAGCATAGTTTTTAATGATCCGCACATCATTTGATCTGATGTTATAACTCAACAATTGTAATATCCGCTCAAATAAGATGGAAGGCTTTATGAATGAATACTCCTCATCCCCTTCTGCCTTCATTCGTGAAAAGGTAAGCAAATTACTGATGATATCTTGGCAACGATTCACTTCATGTAGAGCATCCATCAGTGGACGATAACGTCTATCGTCTTCACTTGTATGTTTTATTGCATACTGAATAAAATTTAAAATACCCATCATGGGGTTGTTCAGTTCATGAGCAACTCCGGCAGTCATTCCTCCCAGCGCTCGCATCTTTTCTGATTGAATCATATCTGAAGAAGCCTTCAAATCACGCAAGGCTTTATGAAGCTCTAGGTTCTTTTGCCGAATTTCTTGCAACATTTCACCTCTAGATTGCTGAATCAATCGCTCTTTCTCGGCTTGAAGAAAGGCTTCATCCGGCTTAAAAGAGGGCAAAGAGATTTTTTGTTTGAGCAAAATAAAGCTCTTTTGCGACGTCAAGGTACAGAAAGTGCCCTGTTGAAAAAAATAGTCCTCTTGTAAGCGATGATACAAGGCTTCTGAACATGAAAGATAAATATGAAGAAAATAATGGCCCAGCTCTTTGGCAAACGCAAACTTAACCTCCACCAACTTTTCTTCAATCAGGAGGACTTGTAACATCTCTGAAACCAAAAGCGCCAAATAAGTAGAGATATTCGTGTTAAAAGACAAATCAAGCGCTAACTGATAGACCTTTCGCCGTGTTTCTATAATGCTATTGTATTGATTAACCTGCATTGTACTTAATTCAATCATCATTCACCTTTAAGATAATGACCGAGGCATCATCCAATATTTTTGAACAATAATCGATGATAATACGTGCAAGCATGGAAGCATTTTGTCCGAAAAAATTGGGGAAATCACGAGGTAAAAATTGCTTATCCACACCATCAGAATGCATGATGAGTATATTTCCAGGCCATAATTGCAGTTGATGAAGGACAGGGTGAAGCACCCCATGCCCCAAAATCCCGCCTCGGATCACCAAATGCGTACTATTTGGATGAAATAGACGAATCGTAACATCACCTATTCCCGTATAGGTTAGTTGACCAGTCTCTTTGTCAACTCGACACAAACCCAGTACACCTCCAGGCGTTTTCTTCAAATATTCATGAAGTGAGAACAGCAATTCTAGCAGATCTTGACTGTACCTATCTTTGATAAAATTGATAGCCAAATCTGCTGTGGTATAGGCCTTATACCCATGCCCGGCACCATCAAATAAAGCCAGAAAAAAATAATCTGGCGTATCAATCACCAAAGTTGCATCCCCACAATAGCTATATTCGGGTAAAGTCTGTATGGGGCGCTTTAATTCAGCAACGTCTATATTTAACATCAACGCTTCCACTTTCTTGCCACAATTTTGGTACCCAAACCATCATATGAGTCGATTAAAAACTCATCCATGGTCCGCTTTACCCCTGGGAGGCCAAGCCCAAGTGTTTTGGAAGTACTGAAATGATCAAGCAAAGCGCTGGCTCTGTCTGACAGCCCTGGGCCCTGATCTTCGGCAATGACTTCCACACCTAAATGTCCCATCTGACTAATCAAACCCACCGTGACATAACCCCTATCTGCAAATTTTACGATATTGGTAGCGAGCTCTGAAACGGCCGTAGCAATCATGTACTGAGTCACTTTATCAAACCCTATTTCTTCGGCAAACATCTTAGTCACATAGGTTGCACGAGCCACATCCGATTCTTTGCAGATGGTAAAATGATGGATTTTTCCACTATTCACAGCCATATTATTCTTCTGGCTCCTCAATAGACTCATCCTCCTCAATCATTGACTCTTCCTCCAACACCTCGTTTTCCAGCATCTCTACCGAGCGGTGTGCTTGATGAATCAATAAAATGGCTTGCTCAATCGTAAGCGCCGTATTCAGAGAGGACGGATCATATCCAAGTGCAATAAGTGCCATAGTCACACTCGGTTGAATTCCAACTAAAAACCCAGTGACTCCTAATACACTAGCCATACTGAGCGTTTGTTCGAGCATATTGATATTCGCAAGATCAATCAGTTTAACACCCGACAAGTCAATCACTAACCCAATAATTGCCGGATTTGCATGCAACTGCGCCAATATATCTTGTCGCATGGCAGCGATCACTTCTTGATAAAAATCGGCCTGAAAAGGCACAATCAAGACCCTTTGGGTGACATAACTTGTCACCCCATGGCTTAATAAAAACTCTGTCATTTAATTCGCAACTTTTGGGTTCAATTTGATTTGATATCCCGTTTTGACCAGAGCCAATTGAAAAGCTGATTTCAAATTAGAAGAGGTTTCAATCATATCTAAATTAATACCTAAATGGACTAAGGTTTGCGCTATTTCAGGCCCTATACCTGATAAGATGCAACCACACCCCATCAGCTTGGTTGCTCTAGTAATTTTAATTAAGTGATTGGCAACTGCGCTGTCTACCGTGGGTACACCGGTAATATCAATAATAATGTGGCTCGCATTAGTTTGTTGGATTTTATTGAGCATCACATCCGTCATGTCTTGTGCGCGCTTTGAATCAAGCACTCCTAAAATAGGTAATACCAAAATCCCTTCCCAAAGTTGAATCGTAGGCGTTGATAATTCCAAAAGCGCGCGGCTTTGTTTTTCAATGAGTTCATTACTTGCTTGAGTGTATGCAGCAGAGACAATGGCTATATCTAAAGAAAATAGTTTGTTGAGTGCGCTAATCAAGAACGCTGCATCTTTGATTTCTGATTGAGAGTGACTAATTTTTGCAATCCACCAGTCTGCAGAAAAACTCATCCCCGCAACATAGGAGCTCACTGGTAAGTTGATGGTGGCATGCATATCCCCTACTCTGAATCTCGACAGCAAGTATTCATCATTCAATTCGCATTGAAACAATTGCCGCCAATATTCTGTTTGTTTTTTCTTAACCTGATTCACAAGGCCTGGACGACTAAACAACACCTTAAACTCAGGAACATTGGGGATCCATATATAAAAATCATCAATAAAAGTTGGAATTTGTTTGTAAGCTTCATTCGCATATTTTTGGATTGCTTTGATTTCTTTATCCGTTACTCTATATAAATCAAGTGCTTGATTTATATTAGCAAACCCTCGAACTTCATTCGTCATCTGTCTTCTCCTTAAGCCCTATCATGTTAAATCGACAGGATCTACATCCATGCTCCAGCGTATGCCATTTCCTATTTTATTCATTGTTAACCAGCCACGTATTTGCGTCAATGCCCTTCCCAGTTTTATCCTTGAGTGTGATTTAACCAAAAGCTGCATTCGATGAAGCCCTGCTTTTCTGGCAAGAGGTGCTGGTGCTGGTCCTAGCACATTCATTTCATACAGACACAATTGTGCTTTTACCTCATTGAGAAAATGAAGAACACTGGCTAAAGACTTACCCTGTGCTCGAATGACACTTAGAAAATAGTAAGGAGGGAGCTCTGCTTGCTGGCGTAGGGTGAGTAATGACTGGGCAAAAGCATCATACCCTTGCTGAATCAGTAAGTTCAGCATGGGATGATTTGGTAGGTGGGTTTGAATCAGCACATGTCCCGGAAATTCAGCACGACCAGCACGACCAGCAACCTGGGTTATCAATTGGCCTAAACGCTCGAGCGCACGAAAATCTTGATTGTAAAAACCATTGTCTGCATCCAAAACAACCACTAGAGTCAAGCGTGGAAAATGATGCCCTTTTGCCAACATTTGCGTGCCAACAATTAATTCTGCATTTCCATCATTGATGAGTCCCAGACGTTCATTAAGTGCCTCTTTTTTTCGCACCTCATCTCGGTCTATGCGTAAAATGGAGGTTGTAGGAAATTGTGATGTGAGATATTCATGAATGCGCTGAGTGCCCGCTCCAACGGGAAGGAGCTGCCGACCATGACAGTTTTTACATTCATGAGGAATCGCTTCCGTCAAGCCACAATGATGACAGACCAATCGATTCAAAGACTTGTGCAGGATGAGATGAGCATCGCAACCCTTACAATCTGCCATCCATCCACATTGATGACACAGCAGCACCGGTGCAAACCCCCGTCTGTTTATAAACACCAATACTTGATTTTTCGCCTTCAAATGCTCCTTAATCATCTGAATACTTTGCAAAGCCATCCCATGCTCTAAAGTTAGGTTTCGAACATCGAGAATTTGATAATGAAGCGCCTTACTATTCAATGCTTTTTGATTCAATCGCAACAGGGCATATTTCTGTAAGGAAGCATTGTGTAAACTCTCAAGGCTTGGGGTGGCAGAACCTAGGATAATAGGAATATGGCGAAGATAAGCACGCATGAGTGCTGTATCACGTGCAGAGTAGCGCACACCTTCCATTTGTTTAAACGAAGCATCATGCTCTTCATCAATAATGATCAAACCCAAAGCCGGCATGGGCGTAAAAACGGCAGAACGTGTACCAATAATGAGTTTAGCCTCTTCTTCTTTTGCAGAAAGCCAAGCCAATTGGCGCTCAGTATCATTAAGGCCTGAGTGGATCACCATGATAGGAATTGCTAAACGCTCTTTAAAACGGGCGACCAACTGTGGGGTTAAGCCAATTTCAGGAACCAGCACCAACACTTGTCGCTGTAAAGCCAAAACTTTGTCAATGACTTGTAAATACACTTCCGTTTTTCCACTTCCCGTCACTCCTTGCAATAAAAAACTTTGATACAGAGTCAGATGCTCGCTCACACATTGCACAGCAAGTGCTTGCTCTGGGTTCAAAGACAACGGTTTTGAGGACGGCTGTGAATAAGATATTGGCTTTTCCCTCTGGCTTATCTTCAAAAGAATATTTAAGTGTTCTAATCGATTCAGTTGCGAGGCATGAAACCCCGCTTCTAGCACTTGTTTTTTGGGAATTGGATGTATGGTGTCTGAAAAAAAATCAATCAATGCGTGTTGACGAGGTGCGCGCTTGCCTAGCAACTGGTGTGCAAGAAGAGGAGCCATTGTGATTTGATAAAAATCAACGACAGGAGGCAAC
>DAHWEW010000389.1:0-1387 GCA_027326225.1 Legionellaceae bacterium | reverse complement strand
TTCAATATTGTCCCCATGCCAAGCGGATCAACAGACTTGAAATTCCAGCCGTGATACATCTGTTTATGGTATTTCAGCTTTGCCAAACACTCCTGAATCTGCATTGCAGTAGCATCTGAAAGAATCACGTCTGATTCCAATGTGTATAGAGGTTTTCTTACCGTAAATTGGGACACGGTTTTATCCTTATCGCCTTGCTAAGTTCTTGTTTACCTCTCTTATGTACTACCTTAAGGTCGGCAACCTCTGTTATGGCAGCATCGATGCTTTTCTTGTACAGTCGACTAAACTCTTGACCCATATTCACCCTCACCCCCATATTTTCCGATAGCCTTTCAGGACCTTAATAAATCCGACACCGTTGTCTTAGATAATTAAACTGCAAAATTCAATGCGATTGCTAAGCCCAAAAGCACAAACTTCATATTTTAAGCACCTCAGATAAAACCAACAACGCACCCTATAACACCGCCCAAAACAAATCCCATTACCGTCCCTGACCATCTTATAACCTCCAAGTGCGAACGTGTATTGTTCTCTAAATTATCTCTGAACTGCCTGTCCTCCAATTTATTTAATGATTCAGATACAGACTTACCAATATAATCAGACAAGTCATCATTCAAAAAATCTTCAATCTTCCTCATTGCCTGATCGACAACATCCCATTCAATAAGCCTATCAAGTTGGCGAAGTTGATTACGTTGCGAGCATAGCTCATTAGCCAACAGATCTATAACGACACTCTCCAGGTTATCAAAAAAACTATCCACGCACTGTTTTTTATTGTTCTCAGGGAGACTATTCCAAGAATTGACATAAGCAGGGTATGCAACTTTAAGGCATGCATCCAGATGCGTTTTTATTGGTGACGATGCATTTAAAAATTTAAACTTCTCTTCAACAAGATTTTTCCCAATATTTTCTAGGGATTTTGAGATGTCATGCGATTTAATAAAAAATCCCTTAAACCATCCAACATCAAACTCTTCCAAAATAGCATCGCGAAGTTTTAATACGCTATCTTTTTTTGACAGCTCAACAAGCGATTTTCCAAAACAGTTCACAAAAGCCTTTTCAACGCTACCATCCCCAACAGCATTAGAAATTACAGAAATTTCATTATCATCCAGCTTATAGCTAACAATCTTATCGTGAACAAATTGTCGAACATGCTTTATCCAAAGTTTCGTAAGAAATTCTGCGGCCTGCTGCTTATCCCCCAACAATCTATCTAACCATAAGTAGACCTTATCCTTTGTATCTTTATCGTGAGTTATCTCATGCAATCGATTACGAATTTCTTTTGAATTGATAATTTCATTTTTAACCCACCCACCAATTTCCTCCGAAACAACTTTTTTATTTTTTTCCACAGCTCCATACA
>DAHWEW010000388.1:0-1515 GCA_027326225.1 Legionellaceae bacterium | reverse complement strand
GTAAGTGGCAAAAAACGATCAATACATCAATAACCGTCAAGAGAGGCTTGTTCACATGCGGTAAGTTTTCCATCCATTTGGGCAATGGGGTCAAACAATCAACCAAATTAGGATTTTGTGTCAACAACTGATTCAAATAACTCACTGTTTGTGCGAGTGAATCAGCAGCTTTACCATCTGCTTCTTTCTTTCCTGAAAGAGGGTTATAGCGTTTGTAAATCAATTTAAAAACACAGGTATTCATGATCATGAGCGCTCTATGAGCACTATTGGTGATGTCTTCAATATTCAACTCATGCAGTTGTTGTTCTACAAACGCGCCTCTCAGGGCCTTGGTGTGGACTTCAACTTTACGCAAGAAACTAGTCAGTGCTTTTCTTTTTGTCGAAATATTTAGTAAATAGGGAGGAGAATCCGGATTGAGAAGTTGGTTTAAATAAAGCTCAACATCTCGGCATATCTCAATACAACGATCAACACTCAAAGGAAACCCTGATTCAGGGTCAACTGGATGCATGATATTCCATAACAAATTGGACAAACACATCATGATAAAACGCGGTGTACGCAGATCATTGAGATAATTACTTTTCTCGAATACAGATTTAAAATACTCAAAAAATCTCCATTGAGTTTGGAATTTGATATCAATTTCATCAATATCTTGAGGAATAGCTGATTTAAAAAATAAACCAATGGCAATTCGTTGCCTATCAATCGCTCTGGTGCTTCCCACAGGCTGACCAAGCGCTTCGCTCATACGATAAAAAGGCAAAACTGTATAATATTTATTATTTTTATTATCTAAAAGTTCCGCAGTATGTATCCCTAAATAGGAAGAAAAAGAAGGATATTTATCAGTTAATTCAATAAATCCTTTGATCACTTTTTCTTCGGTGGAAAGTTTGTTTTCTTCGATGTTGGTTGGCAAGATAAATGAAGCAAACCCAGCTTGACGTTCTTTGTCAAAAGCCAGGCGTTGATCATCTAGTACTTTGAGTTGTTCCGAGATTTTATCATATGCGATGGCTACTCCTACAATAGCCCCCTCAATCGCGAGCGTTTCTAAATTCATCTGCGAAGCGCCTGATGAACCATTATTGTTGGAATTAATCTGATCACTGACACGCTGAGTGGCTGTAGTTTTGATAGCTACTGATTGACCGCTATTTGCAGTAATCTCCCGAGAATTGGTATTCACAGCAGCCCTTAAAGCCAGCTCCGTTGCAAAGGTTTGTGGCATGTTAGGTCCCTCCCATGTTCTCATCCAAACCAGCGATTTTTTTAATGCAAAAATCGCTGAACATCATTCAGCAATAATTGCACTAAAATCAGGCAAAAAGCAATGAAAATCAGACGATACAGTAAAATTTCCATCGCAACAGACAGGGGCTTGCCACGAATTTTCTCAATCAACGCGTAAACGATTGAACCACCATCAAGACCTGGAATAGGACATACATTGAAGATAGCAACAGCAAGATTAAAACTAGCCAAAAAATATAAAAAAACGGA
>DAHWEW010000387.1:0-1574 GCA_027326225.1 Legionellaceae bacterium | reverse complement strand
CTTACTTTTTGTAGCCATGTGAATGTCTTTGTAGTTACAATAGCCATTGACAATTTATGATATTTTTATTATCATGTTGATTAATTTTTAGACAAAGAGGTGTTTGGTGATCAACTCTAAGCTCATAGGCGGTGTATTACTCATTGTAGGTACATCGATTGGTGGAGGCATGCTAGCTCTACCTGTAGCCACCGCAGAAGCAGGCATCACCCATTCTATTATTTTTTTGATTTTTTGCTGGTTGGTGATGACGACTGGTGCTTTGTTGATTCTTGAGGTTAATTTACGCCTACCAGCCGGCAGCAATATGGTTTCTATGGCAAAAGAAACGCTTGGAATCCCCGGACAAATCATTGCATGGGTGACCTATCTTTTTCTCCTTTATACCTTACTGGCCGCTTATATATCTGGTGGCAGTGATGTATTTAATAGTTTACTTCACAAAGTTCATATCGACCTACCCAACTCGCTCACCTCCTTACTCTTTACTTTGTTATTTAGCCTAGTCATTTACAGCGGCATTCGTGCAGTTGATTATGTGAATCGTGGCTTGATGTTTGGTAAACTAGGTATTTATGTATTACTGATCTTCATCATTAGTCCGCACATCAGTACCACAACGTTAAGCGGCGGATCATTGCAAGCCATCACAGGCAGTTTGATGATATTGATAACCTCTTTTGGTTTCGCATCAATTGTTCCAAGTCTTAGAGAGTATTTTGAAGATGATATTCCAACTTTACGGAAAGTCATCTTATTAGGTTCATTGGTTCCTCTGGTATGTTATATCTTATGGGAAGTCATCATCATGGGAGTTGTAGAGCGTGATGGAAATCATGGTCTCATCGCCTTAATGAGTAGCGATCATGCAACCAGTGGCTTAACAGACGCATTAAATCATGCCATTCATAATCATTGGATCACCGGCTTTTTTGGATTTTTCACCTCTATTTGCATGATCACAGCATTTTTGGGTGTCTCTCTCGGTTTGTTCGATTTTCTCGCAGATGGCTTGAAGCTTAAAAAAGAGGGGCGTCAAGGAAAATATACCTTAGCACTTACTTTTCTACCCCCCCTCATCATCGTATTGATGAGCCCGGGGATTTATATACAAGCCTTGAGTTACGCAGGGATTTGTTGTGTGATTCTTCTGTTGCTACTCCCCACACTGATGGCTTGGCGAGGGAGAAAAATGAGTCTGAATGGGATTCATCAAGTGATGATTCCTGGCGGTAATCTGAGCTTGTTGATGATTGGTTTTGTTGCTTTATTCTTACTGAGTTTGGCACTATAGAGTTGGTAACTATTCAACACAAATTTATTGACATTGCCCAGTGCCAGGCATAAGATTTCTTTATTTTTTTGCCCATGGATACGTATGGATATTGATCATTTACGCTCGTTAGTGAGTGAAGATTTTGATGCAGTCAATGCATTAATTATCGAAAGGATCCAATCTCCCGTACCCCTGATAAATGACATAGCAAGCCATATCATACAAAGTGGTGGCAAACGCTTGCGACCTCTATTGGTTCTTCTGGTGAGTCATGCCTGTCGCTATAAAGGGAAGGACC
>DAHWEW010000386.1:0-1607 GCA_027326225.1 Legionellaceae bacterium | reverse complement strand
ACATATTGCAAATAGGGGCTAATTTTAAGATAAATTTGCGGGGGTCTCTTAGTATCTCCTCTTTCATCCGGAGTGTTTGCTCTTTCAAATCAAATTCTGGGGAAATACCTAGCCCCGCCTCAATGAATGAAATGATGTTTGGTATCATCAGAAAAAACCCTAAACGATTGGATTTTCGTTTGTTTGATAGCGCTATCTCGTGACTGATGCTGTTACTTTCTTTCATGACTCGAGTGAGATCAACAGAGCTTTTACTCATTAGACCAAATTGCATTTGTTCTAACCATTTGATAAACCCTACCAATTGCTCACTCTCTCTGCAAAACTGATCAAAATCAGCACTGCCGTATTTCATCTGAGTAAATAGAGCCCGTGTTTTTAGATTTTCATGATAAGCAAGATCAAAAATAACTCGAATATATAATTCTAGGCATAAAGACAAGGGAGCATCTCTCAAATCCGCCGCTAACTGATCTCTAGCGCTTACTTTAACACGCGGTAACGTCTCTGTGTATAAAGTTGTCAGCAACACAGAGGCTGCTTTCATCTCTGCATCCATCGGCTTTGTTTCTTTAACAACTAATAACACCATACCTCCCCTCAAAAAACATTCATGAACAAAAGTCTCATATTGTACAATATAAACAATCATTAGTCATTAATTAATCATTATGTGGTTCTTATTCACTCTAGTCCACTTGTTATGACTAAACTTTTCCTGATTTTATTCACATCCTACTGCCTATCTAATATCATATGTGCTTTATAATCAAAGCGACGCATTCATGACATTATCTCTATTAAATGCAGTTTCTCCTGTTGATGGAAGGTACCGCAAAAAAACGCTTACCTTAAGCCCTTTTTTCAGTGAATTTGCACTGATTTATTATCGTCTTATGGTTGAAATCCGCTGGTTGGAATCCTTGGCTGCCAATGACGCCATTTCAGAAGTTCCATCGCTCGATGAAGATTCCAAAGCTTTTTTAAATCAACTTCTGAGTCAATTTGATGAAAATGAAGCTCAAAAAATCAAAGAATATGAAAAGAAAACCAATCATGATGTCAAAGCAGTAGAATATTACCTAAAGGAGAAGGTGGAGTCATCAAAATCACTAAGAAAAATAGCAGGCTTTATCCATTTTGCCTGCACCTCTGAAGACATCAATAATTTGGCTTATGCATTGATGTTGAAAGAAGCCATTTTGCAAGTGATTCAACCAAGTCTTGCTGAAATCATTGGCAGTATTACCTTACTTGGCAAACAACATGCTGATATTGCCATGCTTGCAAGAACACATGGACAACCGGCAACTCCAACCACGATAGGCAAAGAACTGATTAATTTTGTTGCTCGCCTCAAAAGACCCATGCAACAACTAGCAGAAGTGTTAATCTCTGCCAAATGTAATGGTGCCGTTGGCAATTACAATGCCCACATCATTGCCTATCCAGAAGTGGATTGGCGCAAACATTCGGCTCAGTTTGTCACAGGATTGGGCTTGTCATTCAATGCGTATACCACGCAAATTGAACCTCATGATGGCATTGCAGAAGTGTCACATTTGATGATTCGCATCAATAATATCCTTCTTGACTATACCAGAGAT
>DAHWEW010000385.1:0-1652 GCA_027326225.1 Legionellaceae bacterium | reverse complement strand
AATGGGGCTTAAAACTTTTGGTTTTGGTTTCGGCCGCGAGGACATTTGGCATCCAGAAAAAGACACTTACTGGGGTTCAGAAAAGAAATGGTTAGGTGCTAGCCGTTATGATAACCAAAGCCGTGAATCACTGGAAAACCCACTAGCGGCTGTTCAGATGGGTTTAATCTATGTGAACCCTGAAGGTGTTAATGGTCAGCCTGACCCGCTACGAACAGCTCAAGATGTTCGCATAACCTTTGCGCGAATGGCAATGAATGACGAGGAAACTGTCGCTCTGACTGCAGGCGGCCATACTATTGGCAAATGTCATGGTAATGGTGATGCAAAACTTTTGGGGCCTGCCCCCGAAGCAGCGAATATTGAAGATCAAGGCCTTGGTTGGATTAACAAAACCACTAGAGGCATTGGTCGTAATACGGTTTCAAGTGGTATTGAAGGTGCATGGACAACACACCCCACAAAGTGGGATAACGGATATTTCCATATGCTTCTTAATTATGAGTGGCAACAGAAGAAAAGTCCGGCTGGTGCCAACCAATGGGAGCCGATTAATATCAAGGAAGAAGATAAACCTGTTGATGTTGAAGACCCATCCATTCGATACAATCCCATTATGACTGATGCGGACATGGCCATGAAAATGGATCCCATATATCGTAAGATTGCTGAACGCTTCTATAAAGATCCTGATTATTTTGCTGAAGTATTTGCACGAGCCTGGTTCAAACTCACTCATCGAGATATGGGACCAAAATTACGCTACATTGGTCCTGATGTCCCGAAAGAAGATTTGGTTTGGCAAGATCCAGTACCTGTCGGCAACAAAGATTATGACGTAACTACGGTCAAAAAGAAGATAGCTGCTAGTACTCTCAGTATCAGTGAAATGGTTTCAACTGCATGGGACAGTGCGCGTACCTTCCGTGGTTCAGATATGCGAGGTGGTGCAAATGGAGCACGTATCCGACTAATACCACAAAAAGATTGGGTAGGTAATGAGCCACAACGACTTGCAAAAGTATTGAAAGTTCTTGAAAAAATAGCCACGGAGTCAGGTGCCAGTATAGCTGATGTGATTGTGCTTGCCGGAAATGTTGGTATCGAAAAAGCTGCCAAAGGAGCTGGCTTTGATATTACGGTTCCCTTCGTTCCTGGACGTGGTGATGCAACTGATGAGATGACTGATGCTGCTTCCTTTGCTGTGCTAGAACCTCTTTACGATGGTTATCGTAACTGGCTTAAGAAAGACTACGCTGTCAGTGCAGAAGAACTCATGCTCGATCGCACGCAACTCATGGGACTCACAGCTCCTGAGATGACCGTCCTCGTTGGAGGCATGCGAATGTTAGGCACAAATTACGGCGGTACGAAACATGGTGTTTTTACCAAACATGAATGTGCTCTAACCAATGACTTTTTTGTCAATCTTACTGACATGGCAAACACATGGAATCCAATAGACAATAATTTGTATGAAATTCGTGATCGCCAAACTGGTGATCTTAAGTGGACAGCTACCCGAGTAGATCTTGTATTCGGTTCGAATTCGATTCTTCGTTCCTACTCGGAAGTGTATGCTCAGGATGATAATAAAGAAAAATTCATACAGGACTTTGTTGCCGCTTGGGTGAAGGTGATGAACTCAGATC
>DAHWEW010000384.1:0-1720 GCA_027326225.1 Legionellaceae bacterium | reverse complement strand
AGCTAGTGGTTTTAATGATCGCTCTAAACCTGAAGTGCCACTATTTGAAATCGGTTATTGGTTAGAGACTTCGTTTACAGGTCGAGGACTTGCCACAGAAATGGTACAAGCATTGACTCGTTTTGCATTTGAATCGTTCAAGGCTGCTCGTGTTCAAATTGTGACGCAGGTCGGTAATGAGGCCAGCCGGCGAGTTGCTGAAAAATGTGGGTTTATTTTAGAAGCGACGCTTAAAAATTATTGTGTGGATTCTTTATCTGGAAGACCTTCGGATGATTGGATTTTTGTGCGCTTCAAGGAATAAATGGTGATTTAACTCTAGTGACTTACGAGAGAAAAGATGAAGTTAACCTATGAATCTGAACCAAGACAAGAAGATATCGATTTTTTAAGTCAAGGTATTTCTGAGTACGCATATTTAAAGAAAGGGCAACAGCCTATAGAGTCCTTTGCTTTTTTTGTCCGTGATGTCGATGAAGTTATTATTGGTGGATGTCATGGCAGTATGTATTATGGCTGTCTCTACATTGATCAATTATGGGTGGATGAACGTTACAGTAAAAAAGGGATAGGAAAACAATTGATTGAAGAGAGTGAGCGTTTGGCAAAACAAAAAAAATGTCGTTTTTCTACCATTAACACTATGGACTGGGAGGCTTTAGGTTTTTATCAAAAACTAGGATATAAAGTTGAGTTTCAACGTGATGGGTATGAACATCATTCAACGTTATATTTTTTAATTAAGGAGTTTAATAATGCAGCTAAATCCGATTGAATTATTAAACACTTGGATTGAAGAAGAAAAATCCATGGGTGCTCAATATGCACAACATGCTGTATTGTCCTCACAGGGATTAGATGGTGCACCTCATGGCCGTATCGTAGCCATTCGTGAACTAACAAAAGACTGGATTTTATTGTTTACCCAAAAACGAACGAGAAAAGTATCTGAGATAAGGAATAATAATCAAGTAGCGCTTACCTTTTGGTTTGAGCGTTATGCACGAGAAGTTATTGTGGAAGGGGAAGCAAGTTTCTTATCAAAAGAACAAAATGCGCATTATTGGGATGCCTATCCCCAATGGGCTCAAATACGCTTTTGCAGTTATGCTCCAACATCAGGGGAGCCGATTGATGATAAGCAACTATTAGAAGATAAGAGGCGGAATTTGGAACAGTCCTCTAAAGACACTGTTTTGCCTTGTTCACCTGATTATTGCGGTATTGCAATTAAACCTAAGCGGTTTGTGTTTTATAGCTACCGCTTGGATGAATTATCTGATGTTTGGGAGTATTTGATTGATAGTAATACAATCATCCAAAGACAGTTGTCTCCTTGAAAAGAGTATTTTTGAAATGAATAAAGAGACCCATGTACGTATTAGAGAAATTAAGGCTGAAGATTTAGAAGCTATTGTTGCCTTGTTCAAAGAAACAGTTCATCACGTCAATGCTAAAGACTATACCTCAGAACAATTATTGGTTTGGGCTCCACATCACATACACCATAGCGATAATCGATGGAACAGTTTGTTAGATAATATCTCCTATTTGGTGGAGATTGATGATGGGATTGTTGGATTTGCAGATATCACTATAGAAGGCTATCTGGATAGGCTATTTGTTCACAAAGATTATCAACGCCAAGGTATTGCCTCTCAGCTCGTTAAAAAACTGGAGTCACTTCTGCTTTTGCGAGGAGTAAAGAAAATAACTACAG
>DAHWEW010000383.1:0-1725 GCA_027326225.1 Legionellaceae bacterium | reverse complement strand
CAACAAGGCGTTTAACAAAGCGTAATTCTTTCACTGTATAGAAGGTCTCGATCAGTGCCTTTGCAGTTTTTTCTCCTTTATCGATAGCCATCTCTTGGTACTTAAGGTCAGAAAGAATGGTATCTATATTAAAATGTACGGTAGATCCATCCAAAACAGTTTTCAAAATACCCGCCTTACATGCTCGGTTAATCATTTTCACAGCTTGGTCTTGATCTGTTGAAAGATTCACTGCTTGTTGTGGTAATTCAGCGAGTTTTGGCACAGCTTTATAAAATTCACTATAGTCCTTAACAACTTCCGCTTGTTTTTGTATCGGTAGATCAGCATCATCTTTCCAAGCACACATACCATAGGTGCTAGACCGTCTTGGATCAATCACTCCGCCCTCTCTAAATGTGTCGTTCACATGATCAATCACAAGATTACCTTCTCCTATAGATGGCCCAAGCGCATATAAAACTGCCGACTCATCGCGATTAAATCCATACACGCGATCGCCTGGTTGAAAATTGAGTAATTCACAAGAAGATGCGCTACATTCATCAGGGCATTCCTGTCTGATCCTATCTAACAAATTTCGGAGTTTGTTGCCGATATCATATGACGGACTTGATTTATCCTCATCTTCACTGAGAGCGTATTCGTAAGCATCTCCAGCTTGAAGGATGTCAGAAAAATATTGAGTAATGAGGGATTCAATTGTTTTGATTGCATCTTCTTTTGATCCAACCGTCAGCAATGTTTCAACATATTCTAATTGTTTGTTAGTGATCGAAATAGCCATGGATTTATTATCATAAAATAGTGCTTTATTTATAACATGTGTACTTAATGTTGTCAAAAACCAATGCGAGCCCGAGCCCGCCCGAAGCCAATCTGATTTATCTCGTAATACCAACTGTCAGATGATGCTATCTTTTTTTTTGATAATGATTTATTTTTCAATTTTTAGATCTTATGTATGAAGACATTTATCAAAAAAGCCACGAATAACTGATTCGAATCATTATGATGCTGACCAAACTACTACAAAAAATAAGTTAACCGGGTTCGGGCGGGCTCGGGTTCGTATTAGATCTCGGTTTGGACAGACTCAAGTTTTAATAATAGGGATTTTATCATGCCAAAATTTGAACTCGATCCTAGTGTGAGACCTCAGGATGATTTTTATAGCTATGTTAATGGGGGATGGAAAAAAAATACTCCAATACCAAATGACAGATCTGATTGGGGAACCTTTTACGAGCTTCGTGAAAGAACGTTACAACAACAAATCCAATTAATACATTCGATACTTGCCAAAGCAAAACAAAGTGAGGCTGAGCTTTCCTCACTTCAACAAATGATTGTTGATTTCCACAGCAGTTTCGGCAACATTGATTTACGTAATAGCTTAAGCCTAGCGCCCATCGATTCTTATTTAACTTCATTACAAACCATCAAAGATTATGATGAGTTAACGAACCAATTTGCACAATTAATCCGTCTAGGTATCACCATACCTTTTGCATTACAAGTCAATGTTCATCCTAAAAATCCTGAAAGGTATGTTCTTTTTCTGACTCAATCGGGCTTAGGGTTGCCTGATAGAGAATACTATCTAAGTGATGCCAAAGAAGAACATCGTCAACGATATCAACAATACATTGCTGATTTGTTCCGATTAACTGGCAATGAAAATGGCGCGAAGAAGGCAGAGCAAATTATGGCTCTAGAGAAAAC
>DAHWEW010000382.1:0-1729 GCA_027326225.1 Legionellaceae bacterium | reverse complement strand
ATCTTCTATTGCGCCTTGGCTGCTTGTTGCTGAACTTGTTTGATTTGTTGCTCTAATGAAGATTGTACTGTTTTCAAATCAGCCTGTGCTTGTTTGTTTACCTTTTGGAGCTGAGTTTGAAATTGTTTTTGCAATTGATTGATTTGGGTTTGGAGTTGAGTGTCTAGTGTTTGAATTTGTTTTTGTTGTTCCATTTGCATTCTTTGCAATTGTGCTTGGATCTGACTATTAAGCAATTGAATTTGTTGTGAAACATTATCAGCATACGATATACCAAACATTGCTCCCCATGCCAATAGCCCCATTATGAATCTTCTCATGTAAACTCCCTTTGGTTCATCACAAAAGTCTCTGCTCATTCCTGATGACAAGCATAAACTTTATCGAATTATGATAAAAATACAAGATATCATGATATTCTTTTAATTAAAAATACCGATCCAATTATGGAGAAAAAATGCACAAAACTCAGCGCGGCCTATTATTAGCCATTTGTTTTGCCTTGATGACAGGATGTCATCAAGCAACCCATGAAAACCTCTTTAATTTTCAATCAAACGATGTTGGCATTACCACCAGCATCCTAGAAACCATGTTAAATGATGAAAACTTATCTAATCTCACGATTCACGTTTCTACAACTAACGGTGTGGTTACCCTCACCGGTTATGTAAAAACCATCCGCCAAAGCGATACCGCGGAAGAAGTCGCGAGAAAAACACCGGGGGTTACATCCGTACAGAATGATATTGTTGTACGAAAATAAACAGATCAGAGTCGGTTTACTATCGTATTTGTAAACCGACTACGCAAATAAAAACCACGAGGCAGGGTCAAGATTTTACTCCCCTCCTCATCAAAGCCATAACATAATGATTGGCCATTTGATGCTTTGGGTCTGATTTGTAAGTATTCTCCCATAGTCGCATCAATTTCTGAAAGCTTACCCATACTCACCATCATACAAAGCTCTGACCAATCATCAGCAAGAATGGCTTCTTCATCAATAGAGGGCGACCACAATACCGCTTTGCCAATTCTTCGATGAGGAAATGGGATCTCTTTATGACCCTCGATGGGGACCCATAATACGCGTTTTAATTTCCCATAACATTGCGAAGTTTTCCATGTTTGTTGATGAATGGTTAACAACGGGATACTGGTCACAAAAGTAGACTCGGCAGGTTTTCCTAAATGGTTAATGGGTAATGTTTTAAGTTCTACTCCCAATGCACAGAAATCGGGAGATGAATGATTGCCGGCAGTCGCTCCTAACGCTATCTCAATAGCAGCCCCTACCCAACCTTTGCGTTTGGCGGGCGTATCTGAAATATGAAGCTCTAACTCGTTTGCCAATTGCTGAAAGCTTAATCCTTCAATCGCTTTACAGCGAACGATCAGTTCATTCTCACTCGTTAGAGTGGGAAGAGATGTCGACCTCATTAGGCACTCCCTCTTTTGGAACAGGTAATGATCCTTGTAGCTCAATGCTGAAAGGCTGGATGGGAGGCTTCACCCCTTCTGCTTTAAATTGAGAATGAATGGCAAATAAAACTTTCGAGCGCACCTCAAATCGTGTGTGTACTTCTACGTTGATAAAATAACGAACTTCAAATGCAATCAAAGCATCATCAATTTCAGTTGATGGCCTTTCAAATCGCCAATTAATAAATCTTGCGCATTCATATACCTCTCGAGATCCTGTAATTAAAGCCCTCTTAAAACCAGG
>DAHWEW010000381.1:0-1765 GCA_027326225.1 Legionellaceae bacterium | reverse complement strand
ATGGCTTATGATGATAAATATGTTGATCATCTTGAGTTATGTGCCTAAAAATTTAAAAACAATGTAGTTAATAGAAGATATGACTTACCGCAGTTTTGCAACATCAGCTGATGTGAAAATGGTAAAATCTACTCTGTAAATACCTGCCGACACACTGAGCATCATGGCTCGTTAGGGCGATAAGGAGACAGAGTGCGAATATCATCAAGGCTCGAGTAGATAAAAATGCTCATGAATAGCCGGATATACGTATGCAAATACTTCACTTTTCACTCGCTAATTACTTGCAAAAACGGATGAGTCCATATACGTGTCATCAATTAGTATTTTCGGCCGAAAACCGAGCTAATTTGCGCAAATTTCAGCTTGAATTCGTTAAATAGGGCTGGCTATTCGCCTCATTCAATCTAAAAATTACGCAAATTATCTCAATTTTCACCTCGAAAAACTAATTGATGACACGCCCTAATCTTCAGCTAGGATGATTGCCATTTTCCAGTAACGGAAGGTGATGCACAACTCCTTCGTCTTTCTGAACCATCAGATAAATCATTGACAAATGAGATATATTCTTGATGTTGTTCGGGGCTTGGGAAAAATCTCAAATGTCTTGTTTTCACACTTTTGTATACTTCATGGATGGCTTGATAGGAGGTGGCGGCTCCTGGACAAGGCCTGCCTCGTCCAAATAGTTCCGGTTCTTTGACCGCTCCTTGTTCTGTGAGTAACGTTTTGGTTTTGATTCTTTTATGATTCATTTTTCCTTGGGGGATGATGGTTATTTCTCGGGGCAAACAAGGTTTTCCACCGATTGAATAATCGGGTGTGCTAGATGCAAAAAGACTGGAATTAACTCTAAAGATCATGGAATCTCTAAATCGCCAGGTGATGAGTTCTTTTGTAAGATCTTTAAATGTTTCGCTATCAAGCTCGCTTAGATTTTTTCTGAACAAGTGTGAAGAATAGACGCTGTCAGAAGGTGTACTAAATTGCCAGCTACAAAAAAAATAGAGGTGAGATTCATGGGTCTACCATGACGCTTGACAAACATATCTGGTAATTCTGCATAACTGCGTTTTCTGTGAAGATCATTGGATATTTGTTCAAGCGTTTGATATACCCAAAACATGTCTAAAGGCTTTAATTGATCAGGGTTTTGCCACATCCTATCAAATTGATCAATGGTTTCAGTTAATTGAGGATAAACGGCTAATAGATCTTCTTTTTTGATGCCTAAAAACCCTTCTGCTAGGGCTATAAAGGTCAAACGTCTGATAATGATTCGGACAGGTATGGTTTCCCATTGTGTTTTGTTATCTAATTCAGCATTCAGGTGTTCTTGAATTTTTTGATTAAAAAGATCTCTTTGATTCACTAAACACTGCTTAAATGCTCTTTTATCGTCGGCAAAATCTATTGTTTTATGTAGAAATGAATGATCACCATAACCATCTAATAAAGCAGAAGGAATTTGAAATTGTTCTCTAAATGGTGCGTTATGGGCCTCTTCCATCGAGCGAGGTTTAACGACGGCTCTAACGGTGAGTGCTCGGTAACCGAAGAGTGTTAAGTCTTTTTCTGTATCTTCGTCTTTTTCTACGGCTTCATCTGAAACTTGGTCAATCAGCCCACTTAAATTGCTGTCCACTCCATTGATTCGCAATAATAATTGCACACAAAATAAACTCAACCTTTGGTTGGCTGATAAACCAATGAGCCAAAATAGAAGGCGAACATTATCATAGAAGCGAAGAGACGATGATCG
>DAHWEW010000380.1:0-1796 GCA_027326225.1 Legionellaceae bacterium | reverse complement strand
TGACCGTTTCTCCCATATGAAAGCGAATCACTGATGCTTTTTTTTGTAAAGCAAGATTGAGATAGGCATTCACATCTGTTTCATCAAAATCACCTTCAGGACCACAATAATCAACGGACTCACAATCATGCCGCATCGAATGAATCGCTCCTCCTCTTACATACCCTCGGGTATTGAATACGGTTTGATGATTGTGTGTATTGTGTGTTTTGCGCGGTGGATTTCCGAAGGATTGAACATCTTTCACCGTAGGATGATCGATAAAACGATCTTCTACATGTTGTGGTTTTGCTTCTGTACGTAAACGGAGATAAATACTATTAAAATCAGGGAGCAAATGAAGCAAATCTCTATTTTGAGTGATATAGATGCTGTTGAAGTGATGATGAGGATCAAATAGCGTGCCTGTATGATCAATGGGTTGTACTGGCAAAATGAAGTTTAATTTTCTTTTGATGAAATGACGGGTTAAAGCATGCGCTTTTTGGATAACGATGGCGTCATGTTCAGTCGTGTTGGATTTTGTGACCAGTTGAAATAAATAAGTTTCAAAGATCATCTGGTAATAGGCAGATTGAGGAGGGGGGGGGCGCAGTTTTTTTATGGACAAACTCTTTTAATAACGCTAATTCCTCGTTAGGGATATTCTTTGTTCGAAGTTGAATGATTTCTTCATTAGTAAAACGTTTCATAGCACATAAAATGAGAAAAAATGCCTTAAATATTAGTCTAGCAGCCTAATGTTAAGGCAATATTAATGGGTTTATGTTTGATTTTTAATCATCCGAAATGTCATTTATCAAACCATTGCTGTTGTAATTGCTTTAAGGCCAAAGCGCGATGGCTGATTTTATTTTTAATCGTGGGCAGAAGTTCGGCAACAGTACACTCATGCTGAGGCAAATATAGGATGGGATCATAACCAAAGCCTTGTGTACCCTTAGGGCTCGTCGAGATATATCCTTGAAGCTTCCCGGTGGCAATCAAAGGGGTGGGATCATTTTCATGCAAAACCACGACAATGGCACAATAATAGTAGGCTTTTCTCTTATCTTGTGGGATGTTTTGCATGTGTTGTAAGAGCTTTAAAACATTATCCTCATCTGTAGCATCAAGGCCTGCGAAGCGCGCAGAATAAATCCCAGGGTTGCCCTTGAGTGCTTCAACCACAATACCTGAATCATCAGCCAGTGCGGGTTTTTGGGCAAGTCGACTGGCATGACGAGCTTTGATGATGGCATTTTCAACAAAACTAAGCCCAGTTTCTTCGGCTCCTATAATTCCAAGCGTGTTTTGAGTCATACACTTGATGGGGGATAAAATGGCTTCTAACTCTATGATTTTGTGTGGATTGCTGGTAGCTAAAATCAATTCATTCACAAGTTAAGTCCTCTTTCGTTGGTACATGTTGATTGTTTAAGATGCCAGAAAAGATTCTGAAGAGATACTGGCTTTAAATTCATTGTCAGATTGTAATTCTTTTAGCTTCTTTAGGATGCCCGCATGTTCATGACATGCAAAAAAACCCCGCTGTATCCTAAAGAATCGTCCCAATGTCGTGTTGGAATTCAGTGCATTTTTAATGAGTGCTTCTTTCGTTTGACGAGGCTCACGGGTTGCAATAAAAGAAAATAAGTCCTCTTTTTTGCATTTTGTGATGCATTCTGGAAGGAGCGATTCGTTAACGATAACATACCAGTCATCAGGGTTCAGCAACTTATCGAGTAACTTTTTATCAAGAGCGGTTAATTGTGGAGCTAAATTCTTATCTTTTAGGATTTGTAACCATCGGAATA
>DAHWEW010000037.1:0-11427 GCA_027326225.1 Legionellaceae bacterium | reverse complement strand
TCTCAATACCCAGCCATTGTGCCACCCACGATTCAAGTGTCTACAACCTACCCAGGTGCTGATGCAAAAACGTTGATCAAAACCGTGGCCTTGCCCATTGAGCAGCAAGTCAATGGGGTCGAAAATATGTTGTATATGCAATCTACGAGTTCAAGTAGTGGCTCATACAATCTCATTGTGACATTTGCGATAGGGACTGACTTAAATTTTGCCCAAATGTTGGTACAAAATCGAGTACAAGCTGCCATGGCTCAATTACCAGAAGCAGTGCAGCAGCAAGGAATTTTAGTCCAACAAAAATCCACTGCTATCTTGCAATTTGTGGCCTTAACCTCAGAGCATGGTGAATATGATGGTCTTTTTCTGAATAATTACGCCACCATCAATATGCAAAATGAATTAGAGCGACTACCTGGTGTGGGTAATGTCACTATTTTTGGATCAGGTTCCTATGCGATGCGGATCTGGCTTGATCCTAAAAAAATGTATACTTATTCCTTAAACCCACGTGATGTGCTGAATGCCATCAGTAATCAAAACAAAGAGATCTCCGCAGGGCAATTGGGCGCGCCACCAACAAGCGGTCCACAAGCGTATCAACTCACAGTGAATGTGCCAGGCCAACTTGCCGATCCTGATGAGTTTGCAAATATTATCATTAAAACACTTCCTACCGAGGCAAATCAAAATGCCAACACCAGTACGTCTGCGCAAGTGGTGCGTATTCGCGATGTGGGTCGGGTGGAACTGGGTTCGTCTAATTATAGCCAGTTGTCAAAACTAAACGGCAAGCCAGCTGCGGCGATTGGGATCTACCAATTGCCAGGCGCCAATGCTCTGCAAGTTGCGAATGAAGTACGAGCCACTGTTGAAAAGATGTCGAAACAATTCCCGCCTGGACTCAAGTATACAGTGCCTTTCGATACGACATTGTTTGTGAAAGCGTCTGTTGATGAAGTGTATAAAACCTTATTTGAAGCAGGCATTTTGGTATTAATCGTGATCTTGGTGTTCCTGCAAAATTTTCGAGCAACACTTGTGCCTGCAACAACGGTACCCGTAACCATCATTGGTGCCTTCATTGCAATGTTAGCTTTGGGGTTTTCTATCAATTTATTAACTTTATTTGCATTGGTTTTGGCGATTGGCATTGTGGTCGATGATGCGATTGTCATTGTTGAAGGAGTGAGCCAACACATCGAGCATGGGATGGCACCAAAACCGGCTGCAATTAAGGCCATGTCAGAATTGATTGGACCGGTGCTTGGGATTACTTTAGTGCTGATGGCAGTCTTTGTTCCCGCGGGCTTTATGCCTGGGTTGACAGGGGCCATGTATGCTCAATTTGCTTTGGTCATTGCCGCGACTGCCTTCATTAGTGCCATCAATGCGATGACTTTAAAGCCTACCCAATGTGCGCTCTGGTTAAAGCCCGCCGATCCAAATAAAGAAAAAAATGTTTTCTTTAAAGCATTTGACAAAATTTATAATCCGATTGAAGCCAGGTATATTGCCTTTATTGATAGACTGGTGCATCAAAGCACGCGTGCTTGTGTTATTGGTTTGATTTTAGTCATTCTAGCCATCATTGGTTTAAGTCGTATTCCTACGGGTTTTATCCCACTGGAAGATCAGGGGTATTTAATCCTCAATGTGATGTTGCCTGACGGGGCATCACTTGGACGCACAGAAGCTGTTTTGGATCAATTAAGCACAGAAGTATCTCAGATAGGTGGTATTGAAAACGTCATTGCGATTGATGGCGTTTCTTTGTTAGATAACAACACCAGTCTTGCCAATGCTGGTATTTTATATGTGATGTTCAAGGATTGGAGTGTCAGAGGCAAAGGAGAAGATTTATTAGCGCTTTATACCAAACTGAACAACATTGCGAATCATACGCTGGATGCGAAAGTCATGGTGGTTGTTCCCCCGCCTATTCAAGGGTTAGGATTATCTGGCGGTTTTCAGATGCAAGTGGAATTAAAAGATGGCACCTTTGATTACCAAAAATTACAATCAGTCACCGATCAACTGATCCAACGTGGCCTCAGTCAACCAGAGCTAGATAAGCTCATGACCTCTTTTCGTGCTTCTGTACCCCAGGTGTTAGCCCCTATCAATCGCATCAAAGCAGAAACGTTAGGCGTGGCTCTTGGAGATGCTTTTGATACGTTAGAAACTTATTTAGGCTCCTCATATGTCAATCTGTTTACAAAATTTGGACAAGTGTTTCAAGTGTATGCCCAGGCAGAGGCTTCTGCACGGATGACGATAGAGGATGTGCGTAATTTTTACGTGAAAAATAGTTCTGGGCAAATGGTGCCATTAGGTACGTTGACTGATATTAACTTAGCATTGGGTCCATCGATTATTTCGCTTTATAATCTCTATCCGTCAAGTCTTATCAATGGAATCGCCGGGACCGGTTTTAGCTCAGGACAAGCAATACAATCTCTAGAGAATGTTGCCAAGACCTTTTTGCCGCCTGGGATCTCTTATGAATGGACCAGTACGGCTTATCAAGAGAAAGTAGCAGGGAACAAAAGCTATTACATCTTTTTAATGTCTTTGGTGTTGATTTATCTCATTCTAGCTGGCCAATATGAAAATTGGTTGACCCCTGCGTCCATTCTTCTCAGTGTGCCGCTGGCTTTGATTGGGACAGTTTTTGCGTTGTCAGCACTTGGACTTGCGAATAATATGTATACCCAGATTGGTATTTTATTGTTAATTGCACTAGCTGCTAAAAATGCGATTTTGATTGTTGAAGTAGCAAGAGAACAAAGGTTGATTCATCATAAATCGATTATGGAGGCAGCTGTTCTTGGTGCTAAGACTCGGTTTCGTCCTATTTTGATGACTTCGTTTGCCTTTATCATGGGGATGTTGCCTTTGGTCTTTGCAACGGGCGCAGGCGCTAATGCTCGCCGTTCCATAGGTATCGCAGTGGTAAGCGGAATGCTTGCTTCTACCTGTCTCGCGGTGGTTTTTGTGCCAGGTTTTTACGTGATGTTTCAAAACTTTCAAGAATCGCGACAGAAGAAGAAAAAGGCAAGTTCCTCTGATGAGCATCCCGCATCTCATGAAAGCTCTTCCTGAAAAAAACTGATGAAACACGTAGTTGCTATGGTTGAATGGAGAGAGAATTCTTATCCTTACATGACTTGTGAAATGATTCATCCCCCAGTAGTATTGGCAAAAGAATGTTTAGGTTGGAGTGAATATGTTTCGAGGCAGTATTGTGGCTCTTGCCACTCCTATGCTTAATGATGAAGTGGATGTTTCTAGGTTGCGTGAGTTGGTTGAGTTTCATATCCAAGCCGGAACAGATGCCATCGTTGCTGCAGGCACCACGGGTGAATCCGGCACCTTGAGTCATCAAGAAAAAAAATGGGTGATTAAAACCGTTGTTGAAGCAGTACGAGAACGCATTCCTGTGATTGCAGGAACGGCTGCTAACTCCACCAAAGAATGTATTGAGTTGACCCGTGAGGCATTGATGTATGGGGCGCATGCAGCATTGATCATGACACCAGCTTATATCAAACCGACACAAGAAGGGCTTTATCGTCACTATCGTCAAATCGCAGAGGCAGTCCCTATCCCAATCATTCTATATAATGTTCCTAGTCGCACGTCTTGTGATTTGCTCCCTGAAACAGTAATACGTCTTTCTGGTATATCAAATATTATCGGTATCAAAGAAGCTACTGGACAAATATCGCGTTTACAGCAGATCTTAAAAGAATGTCAGGGGAAAATAGATGTTTATAGTGGAGATGATTTAACTGCTGCAGAATGGATGCTTCAGGGGGCAAAAGGCGTGATTTCAGTGACAGCTAACATAGCCCCGATCCTAATGGTCAATATGTGTCATAAAGCCTTAGCAGAAGACCATGCTCAGTGTTTAAGCCTGCATGAACAACTCATGCCTTTGCATCAATTGATGTTTGTTGAGTCTAATCCAATTCCGCTTAAATGGGCCATGAGTCGAATGGGTTTGATGGGTCCAGAAATCCGCATGCCTCTCACTATTTTATCAAAAGAACATCATGAAGCTTTGGAGCATGTCATGCGAGTGTTAAAATTGATTTGAGAGTAACTACTCTCTCGTCATCTCTAACGTAGTGGGGGATCTCCAAGGTGCGAGTTGATGGGAGATCCCTTACGACGTTCTGGATGACGTAGGGGGAAACAGGTACGATGTAACATTATTTTATTGAGGTATCGTTGTGAAAAAAATAGGTTTGATTTGTTTGGCCTCATTGCTTGCTAATTGTACAGCACAATACACCAGCAATGGTGAGCAAAAATATATCCATAGTCAGAATGGCCCAAATATTGTTGTGCCGCCCCCCTTAACCACAGAAAATATCAGTCATTTTTATGATTTACCACCGGCGTCTCGCGATCCAAAAATTTCAATCGTACCGCCAGGGCATAGTTAAACAACTGGATCATTGATGCATATCGTGGGAAGATAATTATTAGCTTTTGATGTAGAAACTTTCCGCCTCATACCACACCCATGTGCTGGAAATGAGAAGTGACTGTTTAATGGGTGCGAATAAAAGTCGGGTAGGGTAGCCTTGATTACGCTACGCTCCATCAAGGCTACCTGAGTAGATTGACTGCTCTTTTATTCACCCTCCTGTGTAACCTGTTTTTGGTGAGTTTGTTTATATGGATATAAAAGCAGAAGAGTTAGAGTGCGTCAAAGGATTATCAAATCGCATCGTCGAGGCTCAACGTAAAATCCGTATTCTTGATCTGATCAAGTGGAATGAATCAGTCAAAGAGGATTTTTTAAAGCATAAGGGAAAAAAACTGCCTAAAGTAGATGCGGACTATTATAAAAATAGCCCTCTTCCTTTTGATGCGAAAGAGAAAATAGATGAATTTCGTCTGATCTTACGGGATACACAAAATCAGATGGGTCAATACTCTCCCATCACGCGTCTCATCAAGCGACAATGTATTGAATATACACGAGCCATACAAATGCTTGAAGCCAGAGGCACTGCTGCTTTTTCTGAAATTGCGATGGAGCTGTATGGTAGCCCGCAAGATGTTTTTTATGGGGGTGGCCCACGATTATCAGAGTTAGGTTCAGTATTGTTTGATGTATTGACCACGCTAGATGTTCAGTTGCAAACAGAGGCTGATCAGAAAAGACATAGCCCTGAAAAAGCTCAAAAAGTATTGCAAAAATCATTAAGCTCATTTTTTAATCATCATCCAGGTAAAGTCACCGTGATGGTGAGTGATGATATGATAGCTGATGCATCTGCGGGAGCCGACAACATCAAGTTAAGTCAACATGCCAAGTTTAGTGATCGTGACATCAAATACCTTGAAGTACATGAGGGATGGGTACATGTGGGTACGACCATCAATGGTTCGATGCAACCTTATTGTTTCTTCTTGTCTAAGGGCTCTCCTTCTTGTAGTGTGTTACAAGAAGGGCTGGCTGTGTTAACTGAAGTGATTAGTTTTTCATCCTATCCAGGACGTATGCGTAAAATCACCAATCGCGTGATAGCTTTGGACAAAGTCTCAAATGGAGCTAATTTCTTAGATGTTTATCAATATTTTCTTGATTGTGGTTTAAGTGAGATAGATAGCTATAACAACAGTGTTCGTATATTTCGTGGCAGCACTCCAACGGGAGGTGCTTTTACCAAAGATTTGTCTTATGCAAAGGGCTTCGTGCTTAGTTATAATTTCATGCGTTTTGCCATCAGCCAACATCGAGTGGATGCTATTCCTTTGCTATTCACTGGAAAATTGGTGTTAGATGATCTTCCCTTATTGGGCGAGTTGAAAGCGCAAGGGTATCTCACTGATCCCATGTACTTACCGCCTCCTTTTCGCGATCTTTCTGCATTGAGTGCTTGGATGAGTTTTTCTTTGTTTTTGAATAAATTTGATTTGAATGAAATTCAAAAGAATTTCCGATATTTGTTGGTGTGATCTTTTAGAAGTTGAGGGAACCTTTTGCATCAAACGCAGCTGGTTCCCTCAAATGGATAGATTTTTTGGATTATGCTAATGATGAACCTAGTTCTGGAGCTGGAGCTGGAAGGGGATCGCCGTCTTTCATTGGCTCAAACAATCCAAACCCTACTTTGTCTTCTTTCGGTCCTTTACCCGTTTTCATGAGGTTTTGCAGATCAGCTTCAGCCATGAAGGTGAAAGGCTCTTCTTCTTCAATATAGTCTATTTCTTCCATAATTATTTTATCATCACAAATGATGGCTATAAATAGAGCGACTGGGATAAGGAGAGCGAACAAAGGATTGATCAAACAAGCCAAAACAATACTTGCAATAATAGCAGCAAGCGTGAGAAGTGCAATTTCACAAGAAAAATCATCTGTATCATAAGAGAGATTTTGTTCTTTACGTATGGCATTGCTCAGTTTGGTTAAGTCAATTGTGTCACCTATCAAACCTGGAAGGATGGCGATGTCTTGCACAAATGCGGCCGATAAATCTGATAGTTGTTCTGGACCTGAATGATTTGATGAGAGCACTTGCTCACTGATTTTTTCTAAGTTTAATTGAAGTGTTTCCATGAAAATTTGCTTTTTTTCAATCTCATCAATCTTTTTTTGTAATTTTTCTTTTTCTGCAACGTGCGCTAGTTTTAAGCCAGGTTTGTCATTGACATCCACAGTTTCGCTTTCTGTATTGAACTTCTCAAGTGCCTCTTGAGCAACCTTAAGTAAATTGTCTACTTCTTTCGATTTTTTCTCTAGGGCGGTTTTTGCTTGATAAACAAATTTAGCCATTTCAGTCAGGGTTCGGATCCTTGCATCACATAATTGTTTAAAAGTGATCGGGTTATCTGTACGGGTCATTTTCATTGGGGGCCTCATTTAGTGTATTTAATAACCAGGATGGTTATAATATGGCATTATAAAAACAAATGCAAGCAGAAAATGAATAAATATAGGTCAATATGATTTAAAATGAATTTGTGGTGGCATTTATCCTACACATATGATTGGTTATTTGAAAACCATAATATTTAAAAATACATCAATGAGGTTTTGTTTGACACCAAAATATGTAAAAATGCCTGTCATCCTGAACGAAGTGAAGGATCTCTTGATAATTAAGATCAAGTTTAGCTTCAAGCGGTCCTTCACTTCGTTCAGGATGACACCAGTTTAATTTAATTTAAATTAAATCAAACCATGATTTTGTCCTACATATCATAGAAGTTAAGTATCAGTTAATGATTTATAGTCTATAATATTCAACATAGAACTATTTTTTTTTTGGAGTATTTACCCATGCCCGCCCCGTATACTGACATTATTCAAGAGAAAGTTAATGCCATTACTTATGATAATAAAGGAATATTAGATGGAATTGCTGACGCTGGAGATGTTAATAGCATTCGTGATGAATTACGTAAGCAACAGGCACACTTATTAGCGACTGGACATGATTTACTAGACCATACAAATGACGAAGACATGATAAATGATGCAGAGGCTCATACCATACAAGATTGGGCAAGGGAAAAAATAGCTCTGTTAAATTTTGAAAAGATTTCAGCGGCAATTACTGCAGCTGATTTTAATATATTGGAGCAATTATCAACTGTTGCGGATAGTGCTGATGGGGATCATAATGCCATTCGTCAAGCACTACAGGATAACAATCCTCAACTAGGTGGAGTGAGTTTACAAGGCCATACTAATGATACGAGATTATTATCTGATGTTCAGGCTGGCGAATTGAGAATCCAAGCTATTCAGAAAAGAAAAGAACTGAATCAAAAACAAATCACTGATGCAATGGCTCAGATTGCATTTGATAAGATGGATGTTTTGAATGCTGTTGTAGCAGCCGCCGCAGCTCATAATGCCATTCGTCAGGCTATACAAGACCATGCTGCAGACTTAGGTGGTGTAGATTTATCAGCAGGCCTAGACAATGAAAGTTTACTCTCAAATGATGCTGCAACAGCAATACAAGCAGGCGCTATTCTTAAAAGACAGGAATTGAATGCTGCAAAAATAAAAGAAACGATTACTGCAGGCTCTTATCCTCTCATCAAAAAATTGGCAGCTGTGGCTGAGGCAGGAGATGCAAATGCAATCCGCGCTGCTATACATGCTCATCATGATGATTTTGGTGTGGGTGAGATTATAAGTGTTGAGTACCTGACAGATGCCGAAGCAGGTCTTATCAAAGCTGCAGCACATGACAAAAGAAAAGCGTTGATTTTAGAACATGTCAAAGAGGTCATTGCGGCTACAATGGATCCTGAACATTTAAAGGCCTTAGCAGAGACTGATGCAACTATTCCTAACAATATTCGTGCGAGTTTAAATGATGTGCGTTTTGGTAGTGATTTGACAAGCGGGCTGGATAATGAAAATTTGCTTACTGATGACCAGGCAAAAGACCTCAGACGCTTAGCTGTACAAAAAAGAAATGAACTCATCATCACCCAAGCGATCACAGTTGCAGTCATCACTGATCCTGCCTTTTTAAAAGACTTGGCACAAGCCCAAGATCATGAAGCCATTCGAAAAGCATTGCATGGGAAACCTGCTTTAGGAGATGTTAATTTTACAGGTCACTTTGCTGATGAAGATTTGCTTACCAATGCCAAAGCCGATGAGATAAAAAAACAAGCCCTACACAAATTTCATGTGCTTACCATCACCAATGCCATCAATGCGATGACCAATCGTAAGTATTTGCTGGCATTAAAGGACGCAGCAAATGCAAACGCCATTCGCAAAGCGCTTAATGACAATAAAGAGCATCTTGGGAAGATTGATTTGACGACTGGTTTAAACAATGAGGACTTGTTGACAGATGCCCAAGCAAATAACTTAAAGATTTTAGCTATTCAAAAATTCAATGCACTTAAAGAGCCCCTCAAAGCGAATGTCCTTAGAGTATCATCTGCCTCCAAGTTTACAGAAGAGGTTGTCAGAAAAGGAGAGACCCCACCGGTTTTGACAACAACTTCAGCGAGCATCACGCTGAGCCAAGCAAAACCCAAAGACATCACTTATCAAGGCGAGCATTTGCATGAAGGAGATAAAATCTATTCGCGAGCCAAGTTTAAAAAGGAAGGACCTGCCGGTGGTGACGCGACTGGAACACTTGTGCAAGATCATTTGGGTAGAGTAAGTGATATCACGCCTGCGAACGAAGTGTTAACCGAAGCCCAAAAAGCAGAAATGGCATTGAAGCAAGTGCAAATGCTTTTGTTGAACTATCAAAAGGATGCTGGGGATATCGTGATTGAGGGCTCTGATATGGAGCAGGCTAATAGAGTATATGCTATCTTGTTATACATGAAAAAAAGTGATTCTTCTCCTCTTTTACAAAACATGAAAATTGACTGTGCAGTGCCTGGGTTTGAAGCCCCCAAAGCT
Source organism: Legionellaceae bacterium (assembly GCA_027326225.1). Classification (GTDB taxonomy): domain Bacteria; phylum Pseudomonadota; class Gammaproteobacteria; order Legionellales; family Legionellaceae; genus DAHWEW01. The sequence continues at coordinate 2,012 of DAHWEW010000037.1, read as the reverse complement.
GGTGTCTTCCATGGTGAAGAGTCAGTGAATGATAGTTTTATTAAAGAACACTTGCCCCCCAGTATCATTACAGAGAGAACATTAAGCACTGCTAGAGCACAAACTGAAACAGCTTTGCGTGGGCTGACTAGTCGACAAGAGACGATTAAATCATATAAACAAACGATTGATCAAGTCAAAGGCGATCCTAGCAAGGCTGCTCAGCTGAAAAAAGCAGAAGAACAGCTTAACGAATTTGAGTTAAAGGAAGGAGAAAGTGTGAATTACAAGGGCATGAAACCATAATAAGAAATGAACCCATAATAAGAAATGAACCCAAATCAAAAGAACTCTATGAATAAAACATCACTGGCTATTGGCGTATTTGATTCAGGCATGGGCGGCTTAACGGTACTTCGTTCTTTGCGTCAAGCCCTACCAGAAGAATCTTTTATCTATTTAGGCGATACCGCACGCTTACCCTATGGGACAAAAAGTTCCGATACAGTGAAGCAATATGCCATGCAGATGGCTAGAGTGTTGGTTGAGAGACGGATCAAGGCTTTGGTGATTGCCTGTAATACGGCAACAACCGCGGCCCTTCCTCATTTACAAACCATCTTACCTGACATGCCAGTGTTAGGTGTTGTGTCGCCAGGAGCGGGGGCCGCGATTGCTGCAACCAGAAATAAACGCATTGTGGTATTAGCCACCGAAACGACGATTGCAGCAAACACGTATTCAAAATTGATTACAGCAAAATTACCCGATGCATTTATTCGTGCACGTGCTTGCAGTTTATTGGTGGCATTGGCAGAAGAAGGCATGGTGGATAATCGCATTGCCAGAGAAACGCTCCTTCATTACCTAACAGATGTGGGGGATGAAGACACCATTCTCTTAGGCTGCACCCATTTTCCCGTATTTAAGCCATTATTAAGTACCATCTTACCAGTAGGGGTATCCGTCGTTGATTCAGCTGATGCGACAGCTGAAGTCTTAAAACAGCTCCTAACCGAATATCAATTACTAAAACCCTCTAAAGCATCTGCTCCTTTCGTGCGCTATCTGGTTACGGATTCGGTGTCACGTTTTCAAAGAGTGGGTGAGCTATTTTTAAAAGAGCCCCTATTGATTTCTGATATTGAATTGGTCGATGTCTAGAATAGGCTATTCTAGGCAACGTCCCTAAAGTTATCGCCGGGCTGCAAAAGCAATAAATTGGTCAAAATAAACGCTTGAACTCGTTAAATAGGGCTGGCTAATCGCCTCATTTATTCTTCTCGCGGTGGACGATTCATTAGATCTACTACGGCTTGTTTTGCTTCGATACGTCCCTCCAATAAGTCATGAACCACCTGACAAATCGGCATTTCAACATGATGAAGAGTGGCTATCGTACACACTTCTTTTGCATTGTATTTGCCTTCTACCACTTGACCAATGTGCGCTTCTGCTTCTTGGATGGGGATGCCTTGTCCTAATTGTAAACCAAATCGACGATTTCTGGATTGGTCATCCGTACAGGTTAAGACGAGATCACCAATGCCGGCTAATCCCATAAAGGTTTCAAGTCGTGCGCCCATACTCAAACCCAAACGCTTCATTTCAGCTAATCCACGAGTGATGAGTGCCGCTTTGGCGTTCGCGCCAAAATTTAAGCCATCACTGATGCCACAAGCAATCGCCAGCACATTTTTAACGGCACCACACAATTGCACTCCAATGATATCATCCGTGACATAAGCACGAACGTTATGATGATGGAAAAGGGCATGTAACGATTCAAGGTACGGAGGGTGATTACCTGCCAAAACTAAGGCTGTAGGTAAAAATTTTGCAACCTCACGAGCAAAAGACGGGCCAGAAATCATCGCTATGGGAAAGGTTTTTCCCCACTTTGCAGCCACTAATTCACTTAACAACGCGTGACTTTTGGGATCAACCCCTTTTGTTAACCACGCTAAACCGGTGACAGGTTTGGTCAATTGTTGCAGCAAACCTGAAAATGCGTGTGAAGGAACCGCTATCAT
>DAHWEW010000379.1:0-1804 GCA_027326225.1 Legionellaceae bacterium | reverse complement strand
TGCATTTGGCCGCTCGCTGATTATCAAGCAAAAATAGCAGCGAACATTATCTCAGGAAAGTTGACTATCCCTCGCGATTTGAATCATCACATCGACAAGGAAATCAAAAACATACGTCAACGTTTTAAAGACAATACCAGACACGCGTTGGAAGTTGATTATAAAACGTTTCGTGATCAACTTTTAAAAGAATTGAAAAAAGTAACCACTCATTAACCAGACGGAGTTATCCATGTCATTTGATAAAATAGAGCGACCTACAGAAGGAAGTGCCATCACTGTTAACTCAGATTTGACTCTTCATGTTCCTGATCACCCTATTATCCCGTTCATTGAGGGTGATGGCATTGGTGTTGATATTACGCCGGTGATGATTCGTGTGGTTGATGCTGCTGTTCAAAAAGCATATGGGAATAAAAAGAAAATTGCTTGGATGGAAATTTATGCGGGAGAGAAAGCGACCAAAATCTATGGTCCTGATGAGTGGTTGCCTAAGGAAACATTAGAAGCATTGAAACAGTTTGTTGTCTCTATCAAAGGTCCACTAACCACACCTGTTGGGGGAGGTATTCGCTCACTGAATGTGACTATTCGGCAGCAATTAGATCTCTATACCTGTTTACGACCTATTCGCTATTTTACCGGCACACCAAGTCCTCTCAAAGAACCATGGAAAACCAATATGGTGATATTTCGTGAAAACTCAGAGGATATTTATGCGGGCATAGAATGGCAAGCTGACACAATAGAAGCAAAAAAAGTGATTCATTTTTTACAGCATGAGATGGGTGTTAAGAAAATTCGTTTTCCAGAGCATTGTGGTATTGGGATCAAACCTGTTTCAAAGGAAGGTACCACTCGTTTGGTCAAAGCAGCTATTCAATATGCGATTGATAATCATCGAGATTCAGTGACTCTTGTCCACAAAGGCAATATTATGAAATTTACAGAAGGGGCCTTTAAAGACTGGGGGTATCAGGTTGCTCGTGATGTATTTGGCGCAGAAGCCTATCAAGGCGGGCCTTGGATGCAATTGATGAATCCTAAAACAGGAAAAGCAATCATTGTGAAAGATGTGATTGCCGATGCGTTTTTACAACAAATCATCTTAAGACCAGAAGAGTATAGTGTGATAGCAACGCTCAATCTCAATGGTGATTATATTTCAGATGCACTAGCTGCCCAAGTAGGTGGGATTGGTATTGCCCCTGGAGCCAATATGGGCGATGGTATAGCTGTGTTTGAGGCAACACACGGAACTGCTCCAAAATATGCAGGACTTGATAAGGTAAACCCTGGTTCACTCATTTTGTCAGCTGAGATGATGCTTCGCCATTTAGGTTGGGTTGAAGCTGCCGATAAAATCATTAAAGGAGTAGAAGCAGCGATTGAAGCCAAAACTGTGACTTATGATTTTGAAAGACTGATGGAAAATGCGACCTGTGTTAGTTGTTCGGGCTTTGGGCAGGCTATAATTAAACATATGGCATGAGAAAACAATTTGAAAAATAAATGCGATAAATGTTTTAGAATATCACAGAACTAGAATTTTATGCAATTTATGTTGAGAATTACTGGCCAAACGCTCGATGTCAGGCTATAAAATTAATATAGGGTTTTCATTTATGGCAGGACAATTTATTCAAGAAGTGCTAGAAGAAAAAACCAAACAAACGAAAGCGGAACCAGAACTAAAGGAGCCTAGAAAATACAGAGTAGTGCTCTTAAATGATGATTATACTCCGATGGAGTTTGTGGTTAATATATTGAAGTGTTATTTTCATATGAATGAGGAGACAGCAAC
>DAHWEW010000378.1:0-1811 GCA_027326225.1 Legionellaceae bacterium | reverse complement strand
TTATATATTGCCTGACAAAGAAGTTAAGGGATACAGCGAGGAGCGGATCAAAGCGATAATACAGCAAGAAAACCCGCATATTAACAACATTGAAAAGTTGCTTGGCTCATTACTAAAACGGGCAAAAACCGCGGTATAAGTTGGATGTAAGCGTTCACCTAATGGCGTCAACTTAAGGAATTAACCATTAATTATCAATAGGTTAATTTCTATTTGAACGCCATTATTCACTTGTTTTTCAAAAGATCACTAAGGTACACTTCTCTGATTTAGGAAATTCATGTCTCAGGGAAACTTATTACTTTCATTTTATAGAAATAAAATGGATTGCAAACAGTTTCAATCAAAAATAAGCATTGGTAAAAAAAGTTTCACACGAAAAAGAAAACTTCCATTTCCCTTGGTATACTCGATGATATTTCAGTTAGTGAAAAAGAGTTTAGCCATAGAATGCGAATTATTGGAGCCTACCGGAGAAATGATTCCCCCATCGAAGCAAGCATTTTCAAAAGCGCGTTATAAAATCAGTCACCTGGGATTCCAAGAGTTTCTAGAGGATAGTTTAGCAGGGACTTATACTCGAGATCCGAAGTATGGATGTTGGAGAGGGTATCGAGTGATTGGTGCAGATGGCTCCTCCCTTCGTTTACCGGATACTCCAGAGATAGTCGACACCTTCGGCCGATTTAAACCGAATGGTACTAATGGCACTATGCCACCGTTAGGCCGAGTTTCATTATTTGTTGATTTGTGTACCTCAATGATTTGTAGCGCGCGATTAGCCGCATGGAACGTTGGTGAGCAAAGTCTTGCGGAAGAACAACTGCCTGAAGTGGTCAATAAAATGCAGGCTCTAAAGCAAGACAAATTATTATTTCTTTATGACCGAGGCTATCCTTCTTTAAAATTTATCCAACAGCATGTGGCACTTAGTGTGGACTTTGTTTTTCGCTTGCAGCGCAGCTCCTACAAAACCCTTTGGGCTCGTGTAGACCAAGGCGAGACTGATTTTGAGCACGTGATAGAAACCAAAGAAGGAACTCAAACGGTACGGGTGGTTGCATTAACACTTAATACTGGAGAAATTGAGGTATTAATTACTTCCTTGTTCTCTCGAGAACTGTTTTCCTGGAGTGATATTACTCGTATCTACACGTTGAGATGGGATATAGAGGAATGTTACAAACGACTTAAAATCAGTGCGGAATTAGAAAATTTTTCAGGCAATGGTCTCGAGGCAGTCCTTCAAGAGTTCTGGGCTCATTTGGTCATGTGTAATATTTTATCGTTACATATGTGTGATGCAAAAGGACCATGGGATCCAGATAACATTCCTGAAACACGCCTTAATTTTTCTGTCCTTTTTGGGTTAATGAAAGTCCAGTTCCAAGAAATTATGGTGGGAAATATAGCCAAATTCAAATAAATTGATTATAATCAACTATTTATTATGACCTATTCAGTTGATTTTCGGAAAAAAGTATTAAAGATATGGGAAAAAGAAGAGTTAAGCATAGAGGCTGTAGCGATTCGATTTGGAGTGGGTAAGGCGAGTGTTATGCGTTGGTTAATTGAATTAGAACCTAAAAAAACGCGCAATAAGTCGACCACAAAAATAAATAGGGACGCGCTAAAAAAAGATGTTGAAGAGTACCCTGATAGTTATCAATACGAACGAGCAGAGCGCCTTGGTGTAAGCCAGAGTGGAATATACTGGGCACTAAAGCGCTTAGATGTGACGTATAAAAAAAAACACTGACTCATCCAAAAGCAGACGAAGAAAAGCGCTTATTGTTTCAAAATAAACTACA
>DAHWEW010000377.1:0-1854 GCA_027326225.1 Legionellaceae bacterium | reverse complement strand
TGGCAAACTTTATCAAATAGAACGCGAACTGAAGGATGAAAACGCAACATTCTCTCAGATTTTTATGAAACGCATTCGTGATGCAAGACCCATACTTTGCCAACTCAAAACCTTATTTGAAGAATCACTTCCCAAAGTACCGCCCAAAAGCCCTATTGCCCAAGCCTTAACATATTCTCTCACGCATTGGGAATCATTAAACAATTATCTTTATGATGGAGGGTATGACCTTAGATTAATGTTTATAAGAACAGCAATTTAATGAATTTCTGCAAGTCCGATCAATCCAACCTGATTTATACGATCCCAAAATTGATTCCAACGCCCCTTTGTACAAACCAGTGCTCTTAATTGAAGAACCATTGAAACTCCTTGGTTTTTCCATTTCATCCCTGATTTACATAATCTTTGTTTCACAAGAGTTTTGCAAGCAGCTTCAGTTACGCCTGAACCAATAGGCATACTCATTTCACGATATTCATCGTATTTCATTCGATGGCCTTGGTTTGTAAAATATGTAATGGCAGCTTTTAATTTTGAAATTACTTCATCACTCACTCGATCTGTTGGTATTTTTTTCATTTCTTCAAGCAAGTCACATACCGCATTTTTATCGTGTTTCAGTCGATGACAAGCATTAGTCAGCCAATCTTTGCGTTGTCCTATTGGGTATACGGCGCGAGAAGCATCTGTTAAATATTCAGTTGCATGGTAGAAATCCAGAATTTGATATGTCGTATGTCTTTCTAAAAAGTCCCAATTAATTCTGGCTCCATCGGCAATGCCAACATAAGTTGCCTGAGGATATTGAAGTTTTATATGGTAAATTTCTCGTTCAAGCCTATCCAAAAATTTTGCCTTTCCATGTTCAGGTGATGCCCCTAAATAAATAGTATGCAGGCGTTCGCCTTCTTGATTGTAAAGTGAAATGGTTCCTGTCATTGCTTCTCTGTAACCATCATCACGCATTAAAATACAAGTACCATCCAAGCTTAAAGATACGGTTGTTACAGTTTCATCCTGCATAGGGGTTTCATACATCCAGTCTTCTTCTGTAGCCTGCGCAATACTACCAACAACATCAACTACGTTTTGAAGAAACGAGCGAACAACTGGACGACCATGATTCATCGTTAAGTCTTCCATAACTTCTTGTGCGCTTAATCGAGAATACTTGCTGGAAACCTGACGGGCAAAATGCGGGGTAGAGCTAATCACAATACGAGCGCGTTCATCAAGAGGGCAGTATGTTGAACCACCCGATGATGTTTGATAAACATGTCGAGCGACATCTACGGTTCCATAAGGTGTTTCGTAACACTTACGGACAGTGCCTTTACTCGTCATTCGAATACTTCCAATCTGAATCGGTGCACCCGTTGTATCAAATTTTTTTAGAGCTTCACCTGTTGCAAAAGTACCAACACTGTTTACTGCTGATTGAATGCTTTCTTCCATCTCAAGCATCGAACCGTCAAGTTTTACTCGAACTTGTAGAACTATTTCATTACCTTCTTTTGAAACAACCTCAACCACGCCAAAAACTCCTGTTTCCATAGCAAATGTCGAATAATAACACACATTAATTAAAGGTCATACCCATGATGGACGTCTTGAAATCGATAATAATAGAGCAGAGCGGGCTATCAAACCTTTTGTCATTGGTCGAAAAAACTGGCTCTTTCACGGCAATGATATCGGCGCAAATGCCGGCAGTATCTTATTTTCACTCATTGAAACCTGCAAACAACATCAAATCGACATATTTTCATGGCTAAAATACACGCTTGCCAATGTTCATCAGGCAAAAACCATGGAAGAACTCGAAAAACTCCTACCGTATAATATTGATAA
>DAHWEW010000376.1:0-1873 GCA_027326225.1 Legionellaceae bacterium | reverse complement strand
GAAGCCTGTACCATTACTGACTTATTAACTCAACAACAAACACCTAATTGTCTTTCAACAGAAACCCAACTTGCAGAAGAAGTACACAAAAACATTCGTTTTAAAGCCTGGTGCGCAAAAATGGATGATAAAAAATTTTCATCAAGACAATATCAGCATTGCTTTTCTTGCTGAATTAAGTCATCTCTCAAAGTTTCATTTTATTCGCATATTTAAAACCATGTATGCAAAAACTCCTTATGAGTATTTGATAGAAACAAGAGTAAAAGAAGCAATTAAAATACTAGGTAGTCAAACCTATCAAAATATGAAAGAAGTCAGCTTGTCAGTTGGCCTCCGAAATACAGCACAGTTACGCTATCATCTTAAAAAAAAATCAAGTTATGATGTTTTGAATCATGGAGATAATAATGACTAAAGTAATATTTATTCCCGGCAATAGTGGTGGCTCTCCTAAAGACATTTGGTTTCCAAGTGTTAAAATGGAGCTTGAGGCCAATGGGTTGCAGGTGATTTCAGAGGAGTTTCCTGATAATGATCTGGCACGTTCTTCCATCTGGATACCTTTCCTCATTAATGATCTAAAAGCGGATAAAGATACCATATTGGTTGGTCACTCATCAGGGGCAGTAGCTGCGATGAGGTTTGCTGAACATTACCCTTTGCAAGGCTCTGTTCTCGTTGGACCTAGTCATACTGATTTGGGTATAGAAAAAGAGAGGCTTTCGGGCTATTTTGATACACCCTGGCAATGGAGCAATATACGAAACAATCAAACTTGGATTGCTTTATTTGCGTCACAAGACGATCCATTTATTCCAGTTGAGCAAGCTCGCTATATTCATACACAGCTTAACTGTGAATACCATGAATTTGAACATGAAGGTCACTTTATAGATAAATTGACATTCCCTGAATTGTCACAGGGGATTATACGACGCGCTAACGATTGCAAGTGAACATAGACGATTAAAATGGTCAAGTGACTTAAACGACTTGACCTGCTGCCCAACCAGAAGACCAGGCCCACTGAAAATTATAGCCACCCAACCAACCCGTTACATCTACCACTTCGCCAATAAAATACAGTCCTGGTATGGATTTGACTTCCATGGTTTGTGAAGAAAGCATCGTCGTATCAACACCACCTAAGGTGACTTCTGCTGTACGATATCCTTCTGTACCGTTAGGTTTTATACACCATTTTTTTATTTTCTGTTGAATGTCTTGTAATGTTTGGTCGGACAAATGCTGTAACTCACTATTTAATAGATCTTCCGCAAACAAAGTATTCACCACACGTTTGGGTAAACCCTCTAAAAAGCAGTGTTTTAGACGACTGCGGGGTTCTCGGCGTTTGCGCTGGATGAGATCATGACTCCAATCATCATTTGCATCCAAATCGATCAATAAGGCTTCCCCGGGATTCCAATAAGATGATATTTGTAACATTGCAGGGCCACTTAAACCTCGATGTGTGAAAAGCATATCCAGCTCAAATGATTGACCATTACATTGCACCTGACAAGGGGCCGAAACACCAGAAAGTGTGCCTAGCTTCGCTTTTTCTTCAGGTTGTAATGTAAAGGGTACGAGGCCTGCTCGGGTGGGTAATATCTTTATTCCAAATTGTGTAGCCAGTTGATATCCGTAAGGACTGGCACCCATGGTGGGAATCGATAAACCGCCCGTGGCCACAACCAAGGATTGACAAGACAGAGACTCTCCTGTGTTTAGTATCAAATCAAATGTTGTCCCTTGGGCAACCACGCGGCTAATTTTTGTCTGTAAACGAATATTCACGTTCGCTTTCTGACAAAGAGACAGTAACATCGAAACGATGTCAGACGCTTTATTATCACAAAACAATTGA
>DAHWEW010000375.1:0-1908 GCA_027326225.1 Legionellaceae bacterium | reverse complement strand
GCATTGTTGCAAATCTTCCTTGAATTTAGTCAAAGAACCTATTTTGCTACATCTCATAAGGTTTGGAAAGAACTCTAATTTACTAAATCCCCAAAAGGAGATCACCGCTGCCTCTATTTTGGAGCAATTAGGAATAGATCAAAGAAAAGAAGCACCACAGCAAGAACCTAACATAGAACTCATCAAAGAATTATGCGACATTTTAAAATCAAGCAGCCAGAATATGCAGACTGTTTTAAGCGATACTATGTTAGAGAGTCATTTAGTACAACAGCTTGCTGATGACCTACACAAAAAAAGAACTACAAAAAAGAAATTGCAAGAAAATGAGTTTGTTCATAAATATATCATGTCATTGATTGAAAATACATTTAACATGGAACAAAAAGATTGCTGGGAGCGGATAGTAGCAGCAAAACACGCATCAGGTGACAAAGTAGGAACACTTGAAGAGTTGTTGGATATGGCCAACGCTTTAGCTCTTGCAATTGCAGCGTCTCACCCTGCCAACTTTCTTGAATACAGCAATACATGTTCATTTGTTTCAACGCAGTGCAAACAAATTCAATTAGTTTATGAGAAGCTCTTTAAATTAGAGGGCATCAACTTACCTCCCGTTACTTGTTGGACGTCTCTTCCTTTATTTTTAACAACTAGCCAAACAACTCTAGGCGCCACTTTCTATTTTGATTATCTTGCACATGCTATCACCATCAGCAGATTAATTGAGCGCAATATAGTGAGCGGAGCTGTTTCAAATATGGTAGCTTGGATGAATGGTCAAGAAGGAAAATCTGTAAAATGCTATTTAGATAGCCACACACTCACCCCACCCTATCATATTTTTTTCAGACCCGTTTCAGATGCATCAGCAGAAGTTGTCGTTTTGCCTGAAGCTAAAACGCTAAAACAAACCCCATATATGTTTTTTAATATCAATGGATGCAGCGAATATAACCCAGAACAAGATGATGAACCTATTATTATTGGATATGAAAGAGGACAAGTCATTCAAGATACTCCAGTACATCATTTTTTCCAGCCTTTTTCAGATGAAATGGTAACAAAGGCTGCGGGGATGAATGAAGGAAAAGTACTTTGTCAAAATCCAGATAGGTTTTTTCAGATCATTCAATTTAGTCAATATCAGCCAGAAGAAAATAACAGGCCAGGCATCAGCTTTGCAGATAAACGAATCCACTCTCTACAAGATTGTCTGGACTATGGTAAAACGTATAAACCATAATTCTAAAACCGCACTTAACCTCTACCACAGATTCTACATTTGACTCAAATGGTCGAGTTTATTTCTAGAATTTAGCAAGCCTTGGTGAAACGACAGGAACCCCGGGTTTCAGTCCTACGGACTTTCACCTAGGCTACTATGCTACTACGCTTGCTTGATCTCTTCTATTGATCCTACATGTGACTTAAAATTTGCTCAATTAGGTCGGACTTCTTTCTGCAATTTAGCTTACATTTTAGAGTGTCTAAATAGAATTCAACAGTGCGTTGGGAAAGATGTAGTATCTCTCCCGTTTCACGAGCAGATTTTCCTCGAAAAAGATAAGTAAGGACTTGAAGTTCACGCTGAGAAATATGGATATTTTTAGCTTTTAATTTCTCTAGAAAATGATCATCAAAAACCACAGGTTGGGGTTGCAAGAGTCCTATCTGAGCAATTTGTGCTAAAGCAACCGCTAGCGGTTGTTGGTCTAACAAAATGGAACAACCAAATACTCCAACAACTTTTTGTTGTGCGTTATAGAGTGGGGTTTTGACTGTCAAAAATTGATGTTTACTCCCATCTTTTTGGACCACCAGATCATCAATTATTTTTGTTTGAGTTGTTCGCACCACCATCTTATCCGTATTGATGAGATTTTTTGCGCTTTGTTCTGGCAATAT
>DAHWEW010000374.1:0-1940 GCA_027326225.1 Legionellaceae bacterium | reverse complement strand
AACGCTGTTGTTCAGGGACCCTTATGCGCTCAGTTAAAGCAAAAGCCTCGCCCATCCCTACAATCTGATGCGTTGCTAAAGTCCCTGATCGCAACCCATGCTCTTGCCCCCCCCCAAAGCTCTGTGCTTGAAGACGAATACGTGGTTTTTGTTTTACATACAAAGCGCCAACGCCCTTTGGGCCATAATTCTTATGCGCTGAAAATGACATCAAATCAACCGGTAGCGTTTGCAAATCAATGGCAATTTTTCCCGCACTCTGTGCCGCATCAACGTGAAAGATGATTCCTTTGCCTTTTAATAGCTCACCAATAGCCTCTATATCTTGAATCACCCCAATTTCATTATTGACCTGCATGATAGATACCAAAATGGTGTCATCACGTAAGGCCTCTTTTAAGGAGGCTAAGTTTAACAAACCATCTGATTCGGGTTCTAGATAAGTCACTTGAAATTGTTCTCGTGCTAATTGGCGAAAACTATCTAAGACTGCACGATGCTCGGTTGTCATCGTGATCACATGTCGGCCTTTCTGTTGATAAAAGCGAGCGCCTCCCAAAATGGCCAAATTAATGGCCTCTGTCGCCCCCGAGGTAAAGATAATCTCTTCAGCACTAGCACCAACCACACTCGCTACTTGATGTCTCGCCTCTTGGACTGCTTTGGCAGCCTTTACTCCATACTCGTGTGTGATGGAACCTGGATTACCAAACTGACCGGTGGGTCCCATATATTGGAGCATACACTCAACCACTTCAGGATCGATGGGTGTGGTTGCCATATAATCAAAATAAATAGGCCGTTTTTTCATCAATTTTTATCCGTTTTTTGTATCATATAAGTGATTTGGGTTAAGATCCCTCGCAAAATATTGATTTCCACCGTTTCAAGCTTAGTACGATTAAACAAACGGCGAAGTCGTTGCAATAGCTTTTTTGGATTAGATGGTTTTAGAAACTCAATCATCACCAACACTTGCTGTAAATGCTCATAAAATTGTTCAACTTCCTCAGCAGTTGCGAGTGTATCTTGACTCATTTCTACAACAGCACTAGGTGCTAATAATTTCATCCGCAGCTCATAAACAACAATTTGCACAGCTTGCGCAAGATTCAAAGAACTGTAGACGGGGTCACTTGGAATATGAATATGATAGTGGCACTGCAGTAATTCATCATTGGTTAAACCCGCGTGCTCACGCCCAAAGACAATAGCCACTTCGGTGCTATCAGCAGCTTCACTAACTAAGCCTGCTGCAAGCGCCGGTGTTAATCCAGGTAAGGCAAGATCACGGGGTCTTGCGCTGGTTGCCAAAACCAAATGACACCCGCTAAGTGCTTTGGGTAATGAATCTGTCACAACGGCCCCATCCAAAATATCTTGAGCACCAGCAGCAAGCTCCTCTGCTCGCCAATCTGGAAATAATTTTGGTGACACAAGATATAACCGACTAAATCCCATGGTCTTCATCGCTCGCGCAGTAGAGCCAATGTTGCCAGGATGAGAGGTAGCCACTAAGATAATGCGGATCGACTGAACGTTCATAGATGCGTGGGTCCTGTTAAATAGCTGTATAGTTTAGAACAAACATCTTCTCATGCCAAAAAAATCAATCTATGTTAATATGCTTCGTTTTGTTGAGAGAATACACATGCACCCACTATTAAATATCGCTATTGGTGCCGCAAGACAAGCGGGAGACATCATTGCCCGTCATGTGGAACAGGTAGACCACCTCAAAGTTACGGCAAAAACGGCTCAAGAATATTTTTCAGAGGTGGATATCAAATCCGAACAGCTGATCATCAATACGATTCATAAAGCCTATCCCCAGCATGGAATCATTGCCGAAGAAAGTGGACTCCACAATGAACATGCTGAGACCATATGGATCATTGACCCGCTAGATGGAACCAACAACTTTTTGCATGGCTTCCCTT
>DAHWEW010000373.1:0-2045 GCA_027326225.1 Legionellaceae bacterium | reverse complement strand
CAAAAACAGTTATCGGAAGCTATTTTTGCGGGTTTAAAGAGTTATTTTGTAGATTATCCACCCCATGGTACACGTTTGGGTTCTAATGGTGTCAGCAAATTACACATCGTCAAACGAGGTGAAACCTTAGCTCAGATTGCAACGCGTTATCATGTGAGCCAGGATGCGTTAAAACTTGCGAATCATTTGACAAGCAGCACCGTCATCCCTGGACAGAAACTGAGTGTACCAACAGCGTGGGCGTGAGATGAATATTGGACCTATGCGCATATTACAACTGCCTAGCATCGTGGCGAATCAAATCGCTGCAGGGGAAGTGATAGAGCGACCGGCATCCGTTGTGAAAGAGTTACTGGAAAATGCCTTAGATGCTCATGCAAATACGATTCATATTGAAATAGGCTTTGGTGGGTTAAATCAAATCAAAGTCAGTGATGATGGTGTGGGTATTGTCGCTGAAGATCTCCCTTTAGCTATCCAAGCGCATGCAACGAGTAAAATAAGACAATTGAATGATTTGTATCGCATTTCCAGTATGGGATTTCGTGGAGAAGCTTTAGCCAGTATTGCAGCCATTTCAAAATGTTCTATCAGCTCTAAGCCAAAGACCGAACCACATGGGATGATGCTCTCGATGCAAGGCTCAGGCGCATTAAAACTCACTCCTTGTCCTAGAGCGGATGGGACAACCATTGATGTTTGTGATCTCTTTTTTAATGCGCCTGTGCGTAAGACTTTCTTAAAGTCGCCACGTAGTGAATTTCAAGCCATAGAACATGTAGTGAAACGCTTCGCATTAAGCACTCATAAGCTTGCACTGACCTTAAGCCATAATGGCAAACAAGTATTAAATCTTCCAGCTGCTGGTTGTGAAAAAACAAAGTTAGAAAGGATAAAAAAAATACTGGGTAAGGAATTTGTTGAGGCATCTGTCTATCTTGATATAGAGCATTCTGGGATGCGGTTAATGGGTTGGGTGAGTCATCATTCTTATCAGCGTAGCCAAAATGATAAACAGTGGGTCTATCTCAATCAGCGAATGGTCAAAGATAAATTAATCAATCATGCCATCAAACAAGCTTATGAGGATCTGCTCCATCCAGGTCGTTATCCTACTTGCCTATTGTATTTAACTGTTCCGGTGCAAGAAGTAGATGTTAATGTGCATCCAACCAAGCATGAAGTCCGTTTTCAACAGCCAAGGTTGGTGCATGATTTCATAAGCTCACACATTTCTGCTGCATTGGTTGCTGCTTCTTCTGATGTTTCAAAACCTCGTGTCACGCTTGGCGTGCGGGAAGTGGTCAGTCCTATTTTTTCTGAAGGCTCTCTTTCTTTGTCTTCTCTTCTAAAGACAAGGAAAGAAGGGTATCGAATAGGCGAGGGGATGTTGAAACAAAGTTCTGAATCGGTGCGCGCTCTGCAGGATTTTGAGTTGCAATATGACAGAGAATCTCAAAGCGCATTAAAGCGCCCTGAATGGCGATTGTTAAACGAGTCATTTGCTGTGGTGTTTCTGTCACAAGGATCTTATTTGGTTGATGTGGCTCTTTTGCAGCAACATAGGTTATTCACTCTGTTAAGTGATGAGCCGCTGCCATTGGCAAATCGACCACTTCTGGTCCCAGTGAGTTTTATGATTGAACCAAAGGATCGCCTGTGGTTTGAACAGCATAGCGTTGTGCTTAGAACACTTGGAATAGATCTGGATTGGACAAGCGATAAAGAAGTGACCGTTCGTACCATTCCCCTCTTATTTCCCCACCTGGATCTGAAAAAAATGCTTGAGAGAATACCTGGTAGTGTTTCTCTTGATCAATTATCGTTATTTAAATTATTGGTGAGTTGCCAAGGATTTGATGCTCACGCATTGAAAGACGAAGATAAGCTGCACCTGTTTTTGTATTTGGAGAAACAATTGCTCTCTGATTCAACCCTATCCTGTTGCCTTGCTTTAACACGTGAGACATGCCGTGAATTATTGGAGCATGTCCATTGTGTCTGATCCTATTTTTTGTTTGATGGGACCTACCGCATCAGGTAAA
>DAHWEW010000372.1:0-2046 GCA_027326225.1 Legionellaceae bacterium | reverse complement strand
GTTGATAATTTATTATCAGCAGATATTTCACAAGTATCTTGTGATGCGCGTTTGGATTTTATTCATGGCTCAATCACTGATGATAGCATTTTATATCGATTGCCTGAAGATTTAGACTATGTGTTTCATTTGGCAACGTATCATGGTAATCAAAGCTCTATTGAAGATCCTTTAAAAGATCATGAAAATAACACACTCACCAGTTTGAAGTTATTCAATAGAATCCACTCATTCAAACAATTAAAAAAGGTGGTGTATTCATCTGCAGGCTGCACAGTTGCCAAAAAAACGTTTGATGATGCCCCTGCTACTGTTGAACAAGAAGATGTGTCTTTATATTTAGATAGTCCATATCAGATGTCTAAAATCTTTGGCGAATTCTATGGCAATTATTATTTTATGCGCTATGGTATGCCTTTTGTCAAAGCGCGTTTTCAGAATGTTTATGGCCCTGGGGAAATATTAGGTTCTGGCGTTTGGCGAGGGAATGCAAATACGGTTTGGAGAAATGTGACACCAACGTTTATTTTTAAAGCGCTCCACCAAGAATCCTTACCTTTAGAAAACAATGGCATTGCAACTCGGGATTTTATCTATGTGGATGATATCGTGGCAGGATTAATCGCTTGTGCATTACATGGAAAAGTGGGTGGCGTTTATAACATCGCTGCCGGGGTTGAGACTTCCATTCGTGAGCTTGCCAATATGATCAATGAGCTTTCTGGCAGTTCGGCCGTGATCGATGAAAAACCTGCTCGAGCTTGGGATAGATCCGGAAAGCGTCATGGTGATCCGTCGAAATCTGCTGATGAATTAGGATTTAAAGCACAAGTTTCTTTACCTGAAGGATTACAAAAAACAATCCGGTGGACCAAAGAAAATATGCCGATCATCAAACGTTGCATGGAGCCGCATGCTCGCTATTTACCCGAGATTAGGAAGTATCTGTGATACAATTTGTGCCTATTAAAAGAGGATTCAATCTATGCAATTTATCGATTTAAAAACTCAAACCAATCGGATTGAGGAGAATCTTTTTGCTCGATTCAAAGCAGTTCTTCACCATGGGGCTTATATTATGGGTCCTGAGATTCGTGAGATTGAACAAGTCTTGGCGGACTTTGTTGGGGTGAAACATGCTTTGACAGTGGCAAGTGGCACAGATGCGTTGCTGATTGCATTAATGGCACTAGATATTGGGGCAGGTGATGAAGTGATCACCACCCCATTTAGCTTTTTTGCTACGGCCGAAGTGATTGCTTTGTTGGGGGCAAAGCCCGTTTTTGTAGATATTGACCCTGTTACCTATAATATCGATGTAACCCTTATTAAAGCTGCAATCACTCCCAAAACGAAAGCCATTATGCCTGTGAGCTTATATGGTCAGTGTGCGGATTTTGATGAGATCAATGCAATAGCAGAAGCTCATGGAATACCTGTGATTGAAGATGGGGCACAAAGTTTTGGGGCAAGTTATAAAGGGCGCATGTCCTGTGGGGTAAGTACCATTGGTTGTACGAGTTTTTTCCCTTCAAAGCCTCTTGGTTGTTTTGGTGATGGTGGTGCTTGTTTTACCAATGATGCTGAACTTGCCATAAAGATGAATGAGATTCGTACTCATGGTCAATCAAAGCGTTATTATCATACTCGTCTAGGGATTAATGGTCGCTTTGATACGTTACAGGCTGCCGTATTGTTAGAAAAAATGGCTATTTTCCCTGAAGAAATTGAATTAAGGCAACAAGTGGCCGCAAGATATAAGCAACTTTTGCCAGCTCAGATTAAAACACCGACAGTGAGAGCGTACAATACCAGTGTCTTTGCTCAATATACGATTGAAGTTGAGCATCGTGATGCTTTGCAAGGTGCACTTCAAGAAAAAGGAATCCCAACAGCAGTTCACTACCCATCAGGACTTCATGAACAACCTATTTTCAAAGCACTTTATCCAGGGACGCAAAAGTTCCCTCATACAGAGAAAGCCGCAAGGCGGGTGATGAGTATCCCGATGCATCCTTATTTGACAGAAGCAGAGCAGGAAAAAGT
>DAHWEW010000371.1:0-2046 GCA_027326225.1 Legionellaceae bacterium | reverse complement strand
AGGAGCATTCACCGGGACTTGTCGTGTGCCTATCACTGTACGACATGAAAATTCGGGAACTAAGCTTTGCAATAAAACCAATAGTTCTTCGTCCTGATGCATCACACAAGCGCTGTGAAGCATTCTCATGGTACGAGTCAATTCATTCCAATCTAGCTCACGAAATTTAGCTTTCAATAGTTTTTCATGGGCTGTTTGTGCTAATGGCTCAGAATCATGAAACAGCTCTTCAAATAGTTTCTCTCCAGGACGCAACCCGGTATATTCAATGTGTATATCTTTGCCAGGCTCTTTGCCTGCAAGTCGGATCATTTGCTCAGCCAAATAGCTTATTTTAATCGGCTCTCCCATATCCAATACAAAAATTTCCCCACCATCCCCATTGACCATCGCTTGTAAGATCAGTTGGCTAGCTTCTGGGATGGTCATAAAATAACGTTTCATATCAGGATGAGTGACAGTGATAGGGCCTCCTTTGTGCAATTGCTTTTGAAACAAAGGCACCACACTACCCACTGAGCCTAGAACATTACCAAAACGCACTGTGATAAATTGGGTACTGACCCGAGCATTCATATTTTGACAATAAATTTCTGCAACTCGTTTTGTCGTACCCATCACATTCGTAGGATTAACCGCTTTATCCGTTGAGATGAGTACAAATTTATAAACCCCAGAAGCCACACTTGCTTCGGCAACAACTTGAGTACCAATCACATTGTTTTGAACAGCGACCCGCACTTGGTCTTCTAACATCGGTACATGCTTATATGCTGCTGCATGAAAAACGATTTCAGGATTAAATTGATCAAACACACGTTCTACAGCCACTCTATCATTCACATTGATCAAAGCGAGTTTTATTGAAATCTCGGGAAAATGCTCGCGCAAATCTTTATCAATTTGATAAAGATTAAATTCACTATTATCTAAGAGCAATACGCTTTCAGGATGAAGTAGCATGATTTGACGACACAACTCAGATCCAATAGAGCCCCCTGCTCCTGTGACTAAAATCCTTTTATGCTTAATATTGGCAGCAATCTTTTCCCAATCAAGCATCACTTGATCTCGGCCCAATAAATCTTCGATGTGCACCTTTCGCAATGCATTTACTTCTACACGACCTGCAGCCAAGGCTTGGAGACTCGGCAATGTGCGAAAAGGAATCTTACAAGATTCGCATTGTTCAACAATACGTCGCATCGTCTCAGATCGTGCTGAGGGAATCGCAATAAATATCAAATCTACCTTATATTTGGCAGTGATGGCCGAAAGCTCTTTCATCACCCCTAAGACTCTTACACCATGCACCTCCAAGCCGCGTTTACCGAAATTGTCATCGACAAACCCGACTGGCACATAGGAACGCATCCGCTTGATGTCACGAATAAGTCCCTCGCCGGCTTGACCTGCTCCAATAATCAACACCCGCTGAGGCTCATTCAGATCAGAATGCTGGTTACGTTTATCCCAATATACACGTAGAGATAAGCGCGCCCCACAAAGCACACCAATTAAAATCACACCATAAAGGGGTAAAATCGAAAAAGGAATGTGTGGTAATATTGCCAATACATATAACCATACCATCCCAATTGCCACAGCAGTCACAACAGCTTTAAGAATACGACCCACATCATTGAGCGATGAGAATCGCCACAATCCACGATAGACTTTAAAATGGTAATAACACAGAACTTGGATCACCATTAAGATAGAAAGGGCCGATAAGGAGTTGGATGATACAGCCTGGCTTGAAAACAAGTGCATATTCAATTGCAACCCATAAGCACAAAACCATGCCAACACAATCGCTAACAGATCAAAACTCAATACAGGCAATTTGGCATACAACTTTTTCAAAAAGAATGTCCTTTCTTCCATAGCCTCTCTTTCCCTATCAAACAAAACCAATCATCCGTATCGCATATTACTACAGCTTTGACTTGATTTGCTAAAAATTTCACAGGGCAACCGCATCTTAATTTAAACCTTTTATGAGAGTCGTACGTACATCATCATTAAGTGCAGCCATGTGCCTCT
>DAHWEW010000370.1:0-2054 GCA_027326225.1 Legionellaceae bacterium | reverse complement strand
AAAAATGGGTTTTTTGTAATTTCTGTTTCGTCTTCAAAGGTGACGATAAGCGATCCCATTTGTTGCAAATAGCCAATGATATCTATATTTAAATAACGCTTTAAATATAAGCGAGCAATTGCACCTGCAGCTACTCTTGCTGCTGTTTCTCTGGCTGAAGAGCGACCTCCTCCTCGATAATCACGATGCCCATATTTATGATGATAGGTAAAATCTGCATGTCCTGGTCGAAACAGATCTTTAATGGCATCATAATCACGACTACGAGTATCATGATTTTGAATCAGTAGCGCGATAGGAGTCCCTGTTGTCTTGCCTTCAAATACCCCAGAAAGAATCTGCACCTCATCGTCTTCTCGCCGCTGACTTGTATATTTTGATTGGCCTGGTTTTCTTTGATCAAGAAAAGGCTGAATATCAGATGATTGAAGAGGCAATCCAGGTGGACAACCATCCACCACACAGCCAATGGCAGGTCCATGACTTTCACCAAATGTGGTTACAGTAAATAATGTACCAAAGGAATTTCCACTCATTTGCCATCCAAAAATTCTTTCAATTGTTGCGCCGTCAGTATAAACACCCCTTGCCCGCCATGTTCAAAATCAAGCCATGTAAAAGGGAGCTGTGGATAAGCTCTCACAAGCGCATCCTCACTGTTTCCTACTTCAACCACTAAGATCCCTTGCTCACTTAAATAATTATGGGCAGTTAACAGAATATTTTCAACGATGGCTAATCCATTGTTTGATGCCAGCAATGCTAAATTGGGTTCATGTTGATATTCGTTTGGCAAAGTTTCCATTTCACCTTGGCCAACATAAGGTGGGTTACTCACGATTATGTCATATTGCATCTTAGGAACTTTTGCAAAACAATCAGACTCTATTAGCGTTAAAACATCTTCTAACCCATGTTGTTGTCGATTGATCTCTGCGACCTTTAGCGCATCGGGAGAAATATCAATCCCAACAACATGAGCCTCTGGAAATGCATAGCAACAAGCAATTGCAATGCACCCACTTCCGGTACAAAGGTCTAAAATGTTAACCACATCATCGGCATCTATCCAAGGAGAAAACTGTTGTTTGATTAATTCGGCAATGGGAGAACGTGGAATTAATACACGTTCATCCACATAAAAAGGAAGATCACAAAAATAAGCTTCCTTGGTGAGATAGGGAACAGGCACACGACCTAAAATTCTTTTCTCTAATTGCTGACATAAATGCGCTCGTTCCTCTTCAGTCAGTCGTGAATGAAGCAATAACGGATCAACATCATACGATAAGCCAAGACTGCCTAGAATCAAAGCCCTAATATCATCTGCTGCATTATCAGTACCATGCCCATAATAGAGATGAGCCAAAGTCGCCTGACTGATGCCAAATCTCAGAAAATCAATGATAGTTTTAAAATCTTGCGTCACTACAACATACTTATGAGACATGGTGGCTCCCTTCTAGATCACTTGAAATACTTATTATGCTCAACTTGATCTCATTAAAACATTATGTATAATAAATATCAATATAAACGCATTAGGTGTTCATTTCATGCTAGATCTGACAAATCCAGAAAATGATATCGTCGTTAGATTATTAAGAGAAATCAACCAGACAGCTGCAGCAGAACGATATATTGAGATTGTTTTTCATCAACATAAAGGTATCTCTTTAAATCCAGCAATACAAGCTCTCATCCTTAGCTGGAGAGACAAAATTCACAAACAGCAAAATGCAAACCCTGGTTTTTTTCTAGATGATACTGTTTTACTTAAACAATTAGCCAAGGAAAATCAATTATATTCAATAGCGAGTCAGGATATTTTTAAGAGTGAACCTTATGAATTTATTGACTCACCAGAAGAAATGATTGCTCCTACTTCTAGAAAGAAAACCTGCACCCTTCTCTAGAGCACCGAATGGTCGAACCGAGACGGTCAGGGTTTTCAATTAGCCTTTAGGTAATCTTGACCCGTCATTCCGCAGTAACTTTCTAAATTAATTTTTTGCACAAAACTATTGACACGTGGATCTGATTTTGATCTATTA
>DAHWEW010000036.1:0-11587 GCA_027326225.1 Legionellaceae bacterium | reverse complement strand
ATATCTAGGCTGGCGAGCCAATTTTTTACTGTTACTGATTTTTGCCATCACAGCGCTTGTATTAACCTATTTCATTCTGCCTGAAACAAATCTTTACTGTAATCCTGATGCAACAAAAATAGCTGTCATGATACGAAACTATAAGACATTACTGTGTAGTCGGATATTTATGGGCTATACGCTTTGTGCATCTTTTGCAGGTGCCGGCCTCATTGGCTTCTTGACCATCGCACCTTTTTTATTGCAAGAACGACTGGGCCTTTCTCCCGTACAGTATGGTTGGCTCGCCTTTTATACAGCAGGCGCTATTTTTATCAGTGGATTTATTAACAGCAAACTCGTGTTACGTAAAGGCATCGCTCTGATGGTATTATGGGGCGCCATCATCATGTTCCTGGCTGGTCTTATCATGCTGGGATTTGTGTTATATGGGTACTTAAGTGTCTTGTCTATTATTTTACCCATTTTTATTTTTAGTATAGGAGCAGGATTTATCTTCATCAATGCGTTTGCAGGCGCTTTTGATCCTTTCCCCAAAATGGCTGGAACAACAGGCGCTTTATTTGGTTGCTTGCAAGATTTAAGTGCAGCACTTATCAGCACTTTGATGGCTGCAATAGCTGCGAATAGTGAATACTTATTAGCGGTTACATTGGTCATCCTGGGGGCTTTTTCGCTTTGCGCCTGGAAATTCTTGGCAGCATGGACACCTGATGAAGTCAATCATTGATGTAGAGTAAAACAGACTTCGTATCACAACGAACACAACTACTTTTACAAGCTATCTTGTCTTCAGATATGCGGATTTGTCCACGCCCAATCCAAATATCTAACATCGGTTGTAATGCTTCTTTCTCAATATGGAATTCACGAACCAGTTGCTCCATGCTCACCACTTTCTGAATACGGATAAAATCAATGAGTTGCAGCAGCATTCTGACCTCCTGCTCCCTTGTTCAACAGTCTAAAAACAATCCCCAGGAGCAATGTAAAAAAGACAGCGCTTAAAACACATAGGATGGTTTGCTCTGGATGACGCATCATGGTCATCAGCTGATAAAACAAGACGGCCACTACATACGCAACAATCAATGACCAAGTGATTGAAAAGCACATGAGTCGGCGGCTAGCTTCTTGTTTGATAGCAGCCATGGTCGATACACAGGGAATGTAGAGTAAAATAAAAAGTAAGTAGGCATAGGCCCCTATTTTGCCGTCAAAATGTTGATACATCACGCCATAGGTAGACTGAGATACGAGGCTTTTGCGAGCACTCGCAAGGATTGGATTCATCAAAGCGTCACCTAACCCAGCTAGATTATGAGGGATTGACCAAAGAGCCGTTTGCAATGCGCCAATGAAGTCAAAGTGCACGATGGTTGAAGGTTCAATGGTGTTTCCTAACTGTGCGTATAACGTACTTAAAGAGCCGACAACCACCTCTTTGGCCAGCATCCCAGACAATAAACCTACCGTGGCTGGCCAGTTATCACCATAAATGCCCATGGGAGAAAAAATAGGAGTTAACCATTGACCAATGAGGGATAATACCGATTCATGGCCAATTTCCCCCATAGAGACACTCCCATGAATAGTCAATGCGTTCATCCCTCCAAGAACCACACAGACAGGAACAATCACTTTACCTGCCCGCCAAATGAAATAACGCAATCGCAAAGACGTTTCTTTCATTAATCGGTGTAAGGTAGGTCGATGATAGGAAGGCAATTCCAAAATAAGAGGAGAAGCTTTGCCTTGTAACATCGTTTTTCTCAACAAAAATCCAGTCAAGATTGCCATGAGGATCCCAACCAGATAAAGCGAAAACACAATATTTTGTCCACCATGTGGAAAAAATGCCGTCACAAATACCGCATAAATAGTCAAACGTGCACTACACGACATAAATGGACTCATCAATACAGTCAACAGTTTATCTTGGGAAGAGTCTAAGGTTCGTGCGGCCATGATTGCAGGAACGTTACAACCAAAACCCACAATCATCGGGACAAAAGCCTTTCCGGGCAAGCCAAGTTTTTGCATGACCTTATCGACCACAAATGCTGCCCGGGCCATATAACCTGAAGTTTCCAACAGGGATAGAAAGAAAAACATGGATGCAATCACAGGGATAAAGGTCAAAGTTGTATTGATTCCCTTGCCCACTCCATTTGCAAACAAAGCAACGAGCCATTTAGGCATATGAAGTTCATTGAGCAACCATGCACTGCCTTCTACAAAAATAGCATTGGTACTGATATCAAAAAAATCTTGAAAAGCTCCCCCTATATTGATTGCAAACAAAAACATCACATACATCATGGCAAAAAATATGGGTAGCGCCCAAAATCGATGCAACACAATCCTATCTAACTTTGCAGTAAAGTACTCACTCGCATCAGAGCGCTTCTTCTGAACCAAAGTGACCACCTCATGCACACGATGATAGCGAGCATCAGCCATAAGCACATCGAGATCTTTCATCGTTCTGAAGCGCTCTAAAAAAGATTTATCTTCTTCTTTCATCAATATCGTATCACCTTCGAGCACACGACAAGCGATGTATTGAACAAGATGAGAAGGATAGTCATGCAAAAGCAAAAACGACTCTAGTGTTGATAATACCTCTTGAACTGAGGCTGGAAGTGCCAATGGAAAAAGCCTGTTCTCATCACTCCCCTTTTCATAAGAAGACTTCCGATCACTCAAACTTAAAATGGCTTGCTGTAATTCGGCTATCCCTATGCTTCGATGTGCTTGCATCACCACGACAGGACAATTCAATTGCTTAGATAAAGCCTGAGGGTCAATTGTAATCCCTTTCAGAACAGCAAGATCTATCATATTAAGCACAACAATCAAAGGCTGACCCAACTCCAACAATTGTGTCGTCAGATATAAATGACGCTCCAAATGGCATGCATCTAACACATTAATTAATATATCGGCCTCTTGAGTGATCACAGCGCGGGATGCAATCTGTGCATCTTGACTAGAACTCTCATTCGAAGAAACCAAAGAATAAAGGCCAGGCAGATCAGTGATTTTGATCTCTTCATGAAAGATGGTAAACAGTCCTGTTTTTTTTTCTACCGTAACCCCAGGCCAATTACCCACCCGCTGCCTATCACCGGTGAGCGCATTGAATAATGAAGTTTTACCAGAATTAGGATTACCCACCAACATGACCTGGGTCATACACGCTCCCACTGTAAATAACAGGCTTCATTCTTGCGTAAGGCAACTGATGTTCCACGCACTTCAACTTGAATAGGGCAACCCAAAGGAGCTACTCGTATGACTTGAATCTCAACACCACGAGTAATCCCCAATGACAACAATTTTTGTCGGTAAATAACATCTGTTTGACCGAAATCAATCAGCCGAACGCGATCACCATTGAGAAAATCTGCGATTGTTAACATATCCTATTTGACTATGCATCATGAAAAATATAGTTTAACACAAATGGTATCGATAATCATTCTCATTTGCTAAAATGATGAATTTAGTCGGCGTTGATGTCTTTGGCCATAATCTGCCGATTGCATTTCCTCTAGTCGACTCAAAGTCCGTTGGAATTCATGAACCATTTCACCCTCTACGTAGAGTGCTTTAAGCTCTCTTGCTGCTGAAATAACGAGCTGGATCCCTCTGTCATACATCACATCGATGAAATGGATGAATAAAATAACCTTGAGCGTATCGTTTTTTGTTAACGATGGAATATCACTCAGAAATACCGTATCAAAACGATCCGCTATCTCAAGATAATCTAATTGAGACCTTGGCATATTACAAATATTATCAAACTGAAACCAAACGGCACGATCTGAGCATTTTACAGAGGGGATCATGCGATTTTGCACCGACAGGATAAGTCCCTCTTGTATGTTAGAGGCAATCGCCGAAAATTGTTCACTCATGATCTGCAGCACTTTTTGATCCAATGGAAAAAGATAAGCATGCTGCAATGGAGTACGGCCCAATCGATAATCCCTCTTTTCTGCCAAAGTTAAGACTTCACAATGCTCTTGAATCAACTCTATTGCAGGCAAAAATCGGTCTCTTTGCGGACCATTTAGATAAAGTTTATCTGGAGGAATATTGGAGGTTGCAACCAAAACAATACCTTCTTTAAAAAGAGCTTGGAGGAGCTCAGCTAATATCATCGCATAAGCTACGTCATACACCATGAACTCATCAAAGCACAACAGTTTGATCTTTTTGGCAAGCTGCTTGGCAATCTGTTTCAATGGATCTTTTTTGCCTTGTAAACTTCTTAACTTGGCATCAATTTGTTGCATAAAATGATGAAAATGAAATCGAGCTTTATGATGATGACTCACTTGTTGGTAAAATAAATCGCCAAGATAAGTTTTCCCCACCCCCACAGGTCCGTGTAAATAAACGCCCTTGATTAGGGTTGTTCGCCATCGACCGTACCAAGCAGAGGATTTTCTGAGCTCATCAGCCACCCTTTGTAAATGCACCAACACCTCTCGTTGTCCCTCGTCATGATTGATTTCACCGCTTTTCACTGCGGCATTATATTCATCCAGCAAGGTCATATAACCTCCATATAGGATTGGATGGTATCAAGAAGGCGTGATTTTAATTCGATTAATTTTCCATGAAAAAAATGACCTGTTTCAGCAAACATGAGTAAAGGAAGAGGAGGCGATTCTTGGTTGCTGAAATTCTGAACCAGCTCATAAGGCACAACGTCATCATCCACACCTTGGATAATGACCCAAGGAGAAGGATGAGGTGTAAATTCGCGATAATTGTAATGATGGACCGGTGGAGCAATGGTCAGCAATAAAGCACTGTTGCTTTGAGATGCCGCTCGATAGGCAACATATGAGCCAAAAGAAAATCCCGAAAAAAGCAATTTGGTCCCTGGGTGCTCTTTTAAGATTTGAGAGGCCAAAAATAGCATATCTTCACTTTCACCGATCCCCTCATCAAACGTTCCAGCAGATTGTCCAACTCCTCTAAAATTAAATCGAATACTGGCAATATGAAGCTCTTTATAAACACGGGCCAAAGTAGTAACCACTTTGTTATTCATCGTGCCTCCTTGCAAAGAATGAGGATGCCCGAGAATAGCAAAGTATGCTCTGTTGACCTGGTCAGGGACTGTCATGACACCTTCAATAAGGCCAGCAGGTCCCAAACAAGAAAAAGGATGCTCACCTGGAGTATTTGATTGTTCAGTGAATATCATAAAAAATCAGCTCATTCATTTTGTAATGAGCTGAATATATCACCAAATTAAGTTGAAAGCGTCAGAATGTATGACCTTCAATTTAGAAAAATATCAATATAAAATGGAAATGGGGCTTCAAAAACCAAACCTCTCATTCACCTATACTTGGAAAGACAGTGGCATTACTTTTAAAGTGCATCATCACTTTTTGTTTTTTATCAACCTATGTTTCACCTATATATGCCATTCCTCCCCCTGAGACCTTGGCTTTATTAGGAGGCAGTCTTATTTATCCAGGGTTTTTAATATTTGGTGTGTTGTCTTTGATAGTGAGATACGTCTGGGTCAAAACAAAATTATTCTTATGGTATCGCCTCCATTTTACGAAGATCATCTGCTTCATTTTACTATTTTCTGTTCATGTCCCCAATCATTGGTTTATTCAAAATGATCCTGTGACTCTAAAAACAATCAAAGAGTGGCAACATTCAGATGCGAAACCCATATTCATTGATGTGCGCGATAAAAAATCATATAACACCGTCCATTTGCTTGGATCCCTTTTTTTTCCACTGGGTCGTGGTCTTCTGACTTATTTGAAGATGAATAAAGATAAGCACATGATCCTATATTGTAACTTTGGAGCATCATCATCCACTTTATTTGGATTAGAAGGTCAGTCATTATTGAAACAAGCGCTGGCTGAAAAAAGACTGTTTTATTTACCGGGTGGTATTCATCAGTTAGTGACATTAGGGCAAGACATTAACATCCCCTATGTGAGCAGTATCCCTGAAAACTATGCAAAATTTTTATTAGAAAAACCAAGATTTACCGAAATTCAAATCGCTGATAACTCACCATCAACACAAACACAATTGAGACAAGCCTATGAAAAGGCGATAGCCGCACATCATATTCCCATCATAAATACTAAATTGGCTTACGATTCTGTCGCCCAAATGTTAGAGCCACTGAACATTTCTCATGTTTTTTTTACAACGACCCATCCCTCTGAACCGTACCCGTTCCATAGGCTATTGTGGGTTGTTTTTTTCTCTTTTTCTGCCTTTTTTGCACTTCGCCTCAGAGAGTTCTTCCAGAGTATATTCGCCACCCCCAGTACTCTTTATCCATGGATATATATGTTTTTCAGTATGATGATGAGTATTCTTATTCTGCCGCTAGAGCTCTCTCATTTTTTCATCCCATTTGATTTTGAGTTGCATGAGCTAAACGCCGACTTTCCTATGCAAATCCAATATCTATGTGCTGTATATGCATTATTCGGCTTTGTGGTGTGGATGCATCTCCTTTATCCCGATAGAAAACGTTTGAATATTCACATCCTCAGACTACGCCAGTTTTTTGTGCCACTCCCCCCTACCCAAACCTTTCATTTTCCCAAAATGCGAGACCTAGGTATCGTTATCGGCGCTGTTTCTGTGGTTCATTTATTCAAAATTTCATTGCCTAGTCTTGTGATCCTTAGTTTATTTTTGATGATTCCTCTTTGCGTAGACCTGGTGCTTTACTCATTGATATGTCGATTTAAATACACACCGGAACAGACCATAACCTTATTAAAGCGATGTGGTTATGGATGTTGTCCAGGAAAAGAGGCGTTTATCCAGTTAAATACACACCATGACCGAGAAATAGGAAAGATTCACCTTATCATTGGCAATCAATCAGCTTCTTTAGGATTATTTACAGGTCAAATCGTAAGCGATTCAGGCGATTTATTTTTGCAAAACGTACAAATAGAAGAGTCGACTCTGATGGACTATAGTCATCTCATTCGAAGTCTATTGCTTTTTTTTCAACAGGATTTTTTGCTTCAGTTGGATCACGATGGGAATATCATCTCATTGAATCTTGTTCATAATCATCAAGAAGCAAGCGTCGTTAATAGACATCTCTTATTAAAACATCACCAAACTTTTCCGGGGAAACCCTCCGAAAAACGCTTCTCTTCTGTGAGCTTTCAAGAAGTGTTTTCAAAACCAACCCCATTAATGGTTGATCTCTTACAATGTCGGTGGGGTAAAAAAGGAGGATATTATCAATCTTTGTATAAACTTGGATTATTACTGAAGTCCGATGAGAAAACCAAAGAGCAATGTTTTGCTTTATCTCATCACCTCTATCTTGATAAATCATTTGAGAAAGAAATATTCTCAGAACGTAGATGGCTCTCTCAAATCAGAAAAAAAATAGTAGATATGAGATTTCATTTGGCTATTGAAAGCCTCTTTGAAGATTATCATACCATCATATTACCAAGAACCGAGTTAAGACTTGCAAAGCTTTCTGAGTCTATAGACAAACCGCTCTCTTTTTATCAATTAAAACGAGTCATCAATAAAGCCTTGAGAGCCCTTTATCAGGAAAGTGGGATGTGGCAGAGCTATAGTAGTTTGCTCAATCAACATGCCTTTCAGACATTACAAATGGCGACAGTACAATCTTCTGCTGATTTGGCTCATTTTATTCAAGCGCCGCCTCACTCATGGCATACATTACCCTTGCCTTCTTATTATGAGTTTTCAGAAAACATAAGCGATTTCAAGTGTATCCATCCCAAAAATGAACTCAAAGAGACACATCAGCTGAGCGATGAACAACACGTTTTTTTAAAAACTGAACTGATCCGAACCAACCTAAGGCAACTCCAATTAAAAGAATGGCAATTGATCAGTTTATTATTAGAAAAATGTCAAAACAAACTAAACCTGCCTATCCCTTTGGCCTATCTCACCATAGATGATTTTCTTCATTTACCTGCGGATAGAATGAAACTTCTGAGTTTATTACAGCATCGTTATGATGATTGGCTGATTCAAAATAAAATTCCATTCCCTGACTCCTTTTCTTTCGAGGATCTTGAGAGCGCCTCATCCACATCAAGGAACGAAAAAGAAGAGGAAAAAATCATTCCAGAGGCCATCAGAGTGGCAGGAAATCAACCGATCATTATGGGGCATGCCGTCCTATTTCAAGACTATTTGGTGCTGAATCAATTACCGAAAGGTAGCATTCTCGTAGCGGATAACCTATTACCCGAACAAATCATTGCCTGCCAGCATCTCCAAGGCATCATCCTCAAAAAAGGGGGGTATTTGAGCCATAGCGCTATCATTGCCCGAGAAAAAAACATAGCGATGATTGCTCAATTTCCTATCTCTAACATCAAAGACCAATCCATATTAATCATAGAAAATAGCCATCAAGTCAACGTATTAAAAAATAACATATTAGACTGGGCGTTTTTAGATGGGATGCTTCACACATCCTTCATCGGCCATAAGGCGCAACGTTTAGCCATGATGAGTCAAAGAGGCTTTCATCTTCCTCAAACCATTATTTTAAAACATGAGTCGGTAAAAAAGATTCATCGATGGGTCACGATAAAAGATATCCAAAATCAAGCTGATTTAGAATCAAAAGCAATAGATGAGGCATTGTTGGCGCTCTTTAACGTCATATCCAAAATAGGAACCCCAATCATTGTTCGCTCCTCAACCAACGTTGAAGACAGTAGTGATTATAGTTATGCAGGTCTCTTTTATTCCCAAGCAGGAATTGAAACCTGTGATGATCTCACCTTTCATATTCATGCGGCGTACCAAAATGTATTAGATACTTCAACCGTCATAGGACAATACAGTCATGAAACAGAAATCTGTTTAAACTTAATGCTCCAGCCTTATATTAAGGCCCAATGCGGCGGAGTATTGTTTACTCAAAGTTCAATCCCAGGAATGATGCAAGTAGAGATTTCCCAAGATGGCGCGATGGGCGTCACTGAAGGAAGTGCTCATATCACGTCCCTACACATCAATGAAGAGGGGCAAGCATTTCCTGTGATGGGTGATAAGAACATTTTAAGCACACAACAATACCAAATGTTATTTCATTTGGGTCGTGACATTCAGGCCTTGTTTGGCAAACCTCAAGACATAGAATGGGTCATCAAAGACCAACAGTTTTATATTTTGCAAAGTAGAGATATCAGCAGCACTCAATGCGATCCCATTTTTGAACAAAACAAACACAGTTTTGTGCAAATAAATGCTATCTCGACTGAGTTCAGTAATGCATAAAGCCTTTTTTTTTCGTAAACTATGCATGATTCTAGAAAAAGCAAGATGTAGGCGCATTGACTCTATATGAGCAGTGACATTATTCAATTACTTTTAGAGGACTTGATCCATGAGACAGGTACCTGATTCAAATATAAACCCTGATGTTTCTTTATGTGTTGCTATTGTTCATATGAGCTTCCTAGAGGGGGGCTTGTCATGAATATCCTTGATTTCAAAAATAAAAAAATTCAACAGACAAAAATCAGCATGTTGACTTGTTATGATTATCCTTCTGCGCGCATTGTGAGTGAATCAAAGATTGACTGCGTATTGGTTGGTGATAGCGTGGCGATGGTTGTCCATGGTTATGACAGTACCATTATGGCAACGATGGATATGATGATCATGCATACAGAAGCTGTTGCACGAGGGATAGGTTCGCAATTTATCATCACTGATCTGCCATTCCTTTGCCATCGCGCTTCCATCTCTGAAACCATTCAAAATGTCCGAAAATTACTTCAGGCAGGGGCTCATGCTGTTAAAATTGAAGGAGCTGATGCCGAAGTATGTCAAACCATTCAGCACTTGGTCACCTCCGGAATCCCTGTCATGGGACATATTGGTTTAATGCCTCAATCTATTTTGCAATTGGGTGGTTATAAAGTGCAAGGGAAAGAGGAAGAGCAAGCGATCCAGTTGCTGAAAGAAGCAAAACGTTTAGAAGAAGCTGGATGCTTTGCTTTGGTTCTTGAATGTATCCCCAGCAAACTGGCAAACATCATCACCCAAGCGCTATCTATTCCGACCATCGGCATAGGGGCCGGGGCTGAAACTGATGGGCAAGTATTGGTCTGGCATGACATGTTAGGATTAGAGACCAAATTCAAACCGCGTTTTGTAAAGCAATTTGCCGACGCCAAAGAAGTGCTGCTGTCTGCCATTAACGCGTATGCGCTGCAAGTTGAACACACTCACTTCCCAACTCACGAACACGCTTTTTAAGGCATTTTTTTATGCAAATTTTTCGCGATCTTCATGCTTGGCGTCAATTTCGTCAAACTTTAGCCCCAGAACAATCCCTTGGCTTTATACCGACCATGGGAAATTTACATCTGGGGCACGTGTCTCTTTTCAAAACCTGTCAGGAAGAAAATGATCGCACAGTTGTCAGTATTTTTGTCAATCCTACCCAATTTAATGACAAACATGATTTCGTGAACTATCCAAGAACACTAGATACGGATCTTCAGCTCCTTTCAGAAACAGGCGTCGATTATTGTCTTCTTCCCCAAGAAGACTCTATCTATGCTGATGGTAAACACTTTCAGCTCATTGAAAATAAGCACAGCCTGATGATGGAAGGCAAACAAAGACCAGGTCATTTTACTGGTGTATTAACCATTGTCATGAAGCTCTTCAATCTCATTAAGCCACATCGTGCATACTTCGGTGAAAAAGATTACCAACAACAACAACTCATCCGTGACATGGCAATGGCATTTTTCATGGATATCGAAGTCAAATCTTGCCCTACCATTCGTGAAGCAAGTGGACTTCCCTATAGTTCTCGCAATCATCGCTTAAATCAACAACAACGCCAACTAGCAGAACAGTTTGCACGTATTTTTCAACAAAAAAATATGCCTAATGAGTCATTACGACATCAACTCAATGCATTAGGCATTGAAGTTGAATATCTTGAAACCCATGAAGAAAGACGCTTTATCGCCGTCAAAATTGGCGATATTCGCTTAATTGACAATCAAAGGGTCTCACATGGCTAGGTAGGTGATGGTCCGTGCCTATCCTCTGCAAGGCTCTCAGCTGCGGCGGCCTTCTGTTTGGCGCGTAATTCTGCCATCTTTTTAGCCGTTTTCTCTTTTGCTATTCTGACTCTGTCTGATTCAGCTGGTCGAGGGGTAGGAGCTGCTAAGAAACCTATTGTTTGTAACGCAGTTGTTGCAGCAGATTGATCAACGTCTATTTTTGCTTTTTTTGTGGCTAAGGCAACTAATTTTTCTTCTGCCATGTCTATCAATTTTTTGAATTGACTATAGCGCGAATAGTTCACTTCCATGGTTCTCACATGATAATCAGAGCTCGTTGCATTAGGGCCCATTTGTCTAAACAAATCAAATTGTCCAACAGATTCTTGATTGACAAATAATTCTATTGTTTCAGAATCGAGTGAGCGATATTGATATGTTCTAACGATATCGTCCTGAAACTCTGCTG
Organism: Legionellaceae bacterium; assembly: GCA_027326225.1. Taxonomy (GTDB): domain Bacteria; phylum Pseudomonadota; class Gammaproteobacteria; order Legionellales; family Legionellaceae; genus DAHWEW01. Next base: position 49 of record DAHWEW010000036.1, on the reverse strand, counting down.
CTGTAGCAGAAGCCTCTTTTTTCTCAATACCCGAAATAGCCATGTAACG
>DAHWEW010000369.1:0-2073 GCA_027326225.1 Legionellaceae bacterium | reverse complement strand
TAATATTATTGAGTTGGCGATATAGTACATGGAGTTCACGATATTCTTCTGCCATCATTTTTTTATCTTCAAGCTCAGGAATCACTATCAGCCCAGTCCATTTGCCTTCTTGTACATGTGCTGCAAGTAATTGCAAAAAGACCGCAAACTCACGTTTGTGACGTAAACAACCTGATATTTGAATATTTTCAAAAGAATCTACTTGATTGATATATTTGATGAGTTCCAAATATTTATGATCTTGGCCAGGTTGATACGCAACCCCTATTTTTGCAAAAGGAAAAGGGGCATGTTCTTTCAAATGGTTAATAAATAAATCAAGATAGGCATTGACTTCTTGTTTTTGACAGGCCATGTAGAATGCAGGACGCTTTGTTCCATACACGCTTAAGAGACGTTCACTCGATTCTGGATCACTCAAATAATTTAAAACAGCTTTGAGCCCAACCACGCCCATTTCTTCAACACATCCTTTAAATAGGATATGGCTACTCTTTTCTTCTAAAATATCATCAACGCTCGCCAAGTGAATCAGCCAGTATTTCGCAGCTCTTAACCAATAGTTGTCATAAAATGGAGGTAAGTAGTTGTTTTCGTGAAGCCAACGATTGCGTGCAAAAACAGGCAATAATTCCGCTTTTAGTTCTTTAAGTGATACGTTTTTATCATTTATAGAGAGCTCTGTCACATAAGCATTATCTTGCATGAGACGCACAATCATTTGCTGTTCTTGCCGATTTAATTGAAAAGGGGTAGGGAGTAGGATTTCTAATTTAGGCACTTTTGCCCGAGTACGAAAAACCGTTAAAACCATGCCAGTGGCAATTTCAACAGACTTAGGCTCGAGTGTGCTGCCTGGGTTTCGTTTGATAAATCGAAGCAATGCAGAGTCTGTAGATGTCTTTCCACAAGAAAACGCATGAGCCGTTTTTACTGATGAATAGTCAATACTTTCAGGAATCGTTAGAGTCACTTGATTGGCATGCTCCTGTAACATATTGAGATCAATGAGGGTTTGTGAAAATCGAGGGATTTTTGAGCGAAAACCAAGCCCTGAATAATATTCAAATTGTTGATGCGATAACCTATGTCGTCCAACCACCTCAATAACTTTTGCAACGTCATTATAAGGAATTTGTTCTCCCTCAATCTCACCGATGGTCGCTAAACCCGACATACGATATAAACTAAATGCCCCCCATAGTTTACTATCTGCTGGCGGATCTTGTGGTGGATCTTGTGTAATACCATAACGTGCCCTATTAATCGCTTTTAATCCCTCGGTAAAATAAATATCATATTCATTATTGACCGATTTAAAGTGGACACCACTCGAATCTGCGTTAAAAATCAGTAGCGAATAATCACCAAAGAGCACATTAAAATCTGCATTGGTGTCAAAATTCCAACCGTGAGTAATATTTTGATCAAGCCAGGCAATCGCACTGTACCCTGTGGAAATTAAAAAATCAGCATTTCCAGGACTGACTTCTTCCAGATTTAAAAATCCTAATCGATTCTCAAGTTCGTGACGCTCACTTTCTAACAAAGGATTTTCACAATAAATTTGTGATTTGGGGGTATCTGGTCTAATGACTGCCCACTTAGGCGTATCGTTTGGATTTAAATTCAAATTGATCATCACCGCACGGCTGGTTTTCAAGAGACTGACCATGCAATTTTGTTCAATATTCGCCAAGTTAACCAGTCGGTGTCGCGAAATAGAATTGATTTCTGTGAGTAATTATCATGCACGATTACTCCTGAGTCAGATAGAATAAAAAGAAAATTGACTCTGTTCAACTGTGGATAATACGATTAAGGAATTACTACAACTTGTCCGGTCAAATGCCGTATCATTTGTTTAAGATTAAACCCTAATAAGGCACAGTATCCTGAAGCTTCTGTGGTTTTATCGGATTTCATGCGTGATCGCCCCATCTGCCAATATTTTTTTAAATGTCCAATGATGGGCTCGATACCTGCTCTACGATTTTTAAGACTCTCCAGCTGTTCTTGCGTAATGGGATTAACGGGTGCGTCCTTTAGTTTTCTTTGCGGTTTTTGTATGGC
>DAHWEW010000368.1:0-2076 GCA_027326225.1 Legionellaceae bacterium | reverse complement strand
ATTAAACAGACTGAGGCAATCTTTATCTTTAGAGCAGGCGGATAAGACCATTGCTTCAGTGATTGAGGAAGAAATTGAAAGATTGGTTTAGCCTAAAATACTAGCATATCAATTATCCTTCATGTACAATTAATCTTGCTTTCAATCTATTTGAGAGCTATTGGATAGTATGATTTAACTAAAATAAGGAAGTTATGATGAATGTTTCTGAAACACAAAGCGCTGTTGAAGTCACAAAGCAGGAGCAAGGCTTACAAGATTTAGTTTATGGACTGGTCAGTCGCTTTTTGGTCGAAAATAAAAATAAACCAGTTAACGACTTATACGACATGATCCTTTCAGAAGTAGAACCACCGCTCCTACAAGCTGTTATGGAGAAACGCCGTGGAAATCAATTACAAGCTGCTAAAATCCTAGGTATCAGCAGAGGTACCATCAGAAAGAAACTACAACGCTACTTTGGTACTAAATACTTTCGTTTAACAGATGAATAACTTCTAATTTCATTCACACAATGGAGAAGAGTCAACACAAGTTGTTGGCTCTTCAGACATAGCTGCAATCTATCTCTTCCATCCTTTGAGTCTTATTGATGCCTCTTCAGTTGTTTTATCAAACCAATCTTACTCATCAGGAAATACAATGGATCTTAGAGCAACGTCTCACAAGGCTTACTGACAATCAGGAAGTATTGATTTATCCCATGGGTGCTGAGCGTTATTTATCGTCTCTCTTATTTGGTTATAAAAATAGTCGATTTAATATCAAAAAAATGATTGTAGGGAAAGATATTTTAATCATTCCAGGGTTTGGTAACAGTGGGTTTCTATTTGCAGAAGGTGGTGCACAATCTATTACGATATATGATAAAGATCCTGTCACTATCGCTTGGATGAAAGCTTTTAAAAAGTATTATCATTATAGGGAATATGATAGAACAGGCCATCCTTACCCTTCTATCGGTGAGCTACTGGCCGCGTTGACTTGCTGGTATCCACCACGGATTCAAGTTCCTAAAAATAAGTTTAAAAACAAACTTCTTTGGCTATTTCAACCTCAATTATTACGGCGAGCTTATATTTTTTATATGTTGTACCTTGCACAGTCTGCCATTCAATCCAGATCAGAAGAACATTATGAATTGAAAAAAAATATTCAATTTTTTGTGGGTGAAATCGATCAAGTAGGGATTGATCATCATCGCATATTTGACACTGCTTTTGTTCCCTATCTTTTAGGGGTTAAAAATGGGATTGAACAGGTTGAAGATATTGTTACGTTTATGGACAAAATATATACCTTGGTGCCTCAAGGGCATATTTTGGTGAATCCCACAAGAAAGACCAAAGAATTTTATCTCTTTGGTCAACGGTATTTTAACACTACAAAATATTCAGCCCTTCAAAATATTCCAGAACTTAAGACCTATCAGATCAGCATAGATGAGCATTGGTTTCGTACACAAGGGCTTGCAATTTTTTGCTCACACGCTGCAAGAAATCATTACTGTATCGAGTGATGATATTAGGGTGCGTAATAACTACGACTGCTATGCTCTGGATGATGAGCTATTACATTAACTTATGTTAACTACGCAGTAACCACCTTTCTGATCTTCGAAACCTGCTTCTTGTAACACCTTAGTTAAACCCTCTGCTACAAACAACTCTTTTTGAGGTGACGAGCCAAATTTTTCACGAACAAGTATCTCTGTTGGATGTCCACTTTTGTCTAGAGTAATCAATATTTGTTGGTTGTATTCACCAGAATCCTGGAGGTATCCAGCAGTTAATAATGGTGCCCATCCAGAGCCACGAACAAAGTGTGATTGTTCTATGATAAGGAAATACTTGTCATCTTGCATTTGAAGTGACCAACCTAATTTTTGCTTCACGTCTTTTTCTGGTACGCTGATTTTATTGATAGAACCCTGAACAGCAGATTGAAAAGAGGGGGAAAATTCAAACTCAATCTTTGGCACATGTTGCAAGCCCTTTGGAGTAGGTTCCCACGCCTTGATTTGTGAAATTTTTAAAGTTTGACGCAGTGAATCCCCTGCTCCAAAAAATCTCAGAG
>DAHWEW010000367.1:0-2089 GCA_027326225.1 Legionellaceae bacterium | reverse complement strand
CTTGTTCTTAGCCTTGTCCAGCACTCCAATGCGAATCAGCCTACGGATCAGCGCATTGCCCTCAAAGAGCCTCTTGGGGTTCTTGGCGTCCAGAGTGAGCAATTCACGGGCAGCCTTGCGAATCTTTCCCATGGCATTGGTCGATTAATCGTTGGATAGAAGGTGAAACGGCTTCTTTTGAACGTATCAATAATTTAAATCAGTTCGCTCAAGATCTCGGTACATTTCTAACCGAGCTTCAAAGCATCGACTCTACTGGTGGACCAGTCGCGGGCGCCCATAATTTTTATCGCGGTGGCGCTCTTGCTGTCTATGATGATGAAATGCAGATCGCCATATCAAACATTCAAAACAAGCAGGAGCAACAACTTGCAACAGAACTATGGAATGACGCGCTATCCTCTCAATGGGAAGAAAAACCCATATGGGTTCATGGTGATATTGCTGTCGGCAATCTTTTAGTGCAAGAGGGTAAATTACATGCAGTCATTGATTTTGGACAACTGGCTATTGGTGATCCGGCTTGTGATTTAGCCATCGCTTGGAATCTTTTTATTGGCGAGAGTCGAGCCACGTTTAAAGAAACACTTTCTCTTGAAAAAACCACATGGGTTCGTGCATTAGGTTGGACATTTTGGAAAACCTTGTGTTGGCCAATTAAGGGAACAGATGTAAAGCGTATTATTCAAGATATTTTTGATGATTATCAAAATCAATATCGTTGATGTATTGCTATGCGGTTTGTATCATTCGTCATGCAAAAGAAACCGTGTATACTGCTCTGAAAAACACACACATGGTTCGCCTTTGAATGCGAAATGGCCATTGAATTGACGAGGACTATCGAATGACTGATCCTATTCTAAAAAGTCATTGGGAACGATACAAAGCGCACGTAGAATTGGACTTTGACACTGTTACGCAACTGATTGCCCCCTACTCAATCAAAAAAATTACTGACATACAATGGTTATCAGACGGCTGTGCCAACACGAATTATAAAATTAGCTTTGAAGATAGCGCCCCTTTGGTGCTACGTCTTTATATCCGAGAAAAGTCCGCATTAGCGCGTGAAATTGCTTTATATCACCTGCTCACAAACAAAATTCCGGTGCCGCTACCACTTTATGCGGACGATAGTTGCACCAAGATAGCATTTCCTTATGCCATTATGACATGGGCTAACGGTACGCTGTGCGAGAAGTCATCCTATCAGGAGATGCACAAGCTATTTACGATTGTGCGTTTGAGGCCGGTCGATATTTAAATCAATTAAGAAAAATCACATTTGAACAAGGTGGCTTTTTTCAAGCGGATTTATCAATCAGGCCCTTTGAGAAACAAGAAGAGTATCAGCCGTTTGTTTTGGATCTTTTAAACGATGCAATTGTTCAGAATAGCTTAGGGCAGCAATTACATCAAAGCACGACCCTTTGGCTTCAAAAACACATGGCATTACTCCCTGACAAGCAAGAATCAAATTTAACACATGGTGATTTCGACCCGGCAAATATATTAGTTGAGAACATCAATGGTCATTGGAAAATAACCGCTATTCTTGATTGGGAATTTGCTTTTGCAGGCACCTATTTTCTCGATATGGGGTTATTTCTACGCTATGCACATAAATTACCTCGTTGCTATGAAGAAGGCTTTATTAGCGGCATCGAATCTGAACAATTTAAACTGCCTCCAACTTGGAAAGTACAAGCCAAACTGATGGACTTACTTTGTCTTTTGAATTTACTCCACTACAACCCCGCTGAAGAAAGACCTAATCTCAACCGTGATGTCGTCGGATTGATTGCCAAGACAACAGAAAGCCACGACGAATTTTAAAATCAATACCGTTAAATAAGGTCAACATGATAAAATCCACGTGGCTGATAGTTAAACTCTGCCGATAACCTCATCAAAAAATGGCATCAATAAAAATGAATCATAGTCAACTTCATGCACTTTGTAAGACATTCGAATTGGGCGCTCCTTTAAACGAGCCCAAAAGAGTACACGGCGGACTACTGCATAAGATGTGGCGGATTAATACAGATGAAGCCTCTTATGCAGTAAAGCAACTTTCTCCAGATAT
>DAHWEW010000366.1:0-2103 GCA_027326225.1 Legionellaceae bacterium | reverse complement strand
ACATATTTGCTCACGATCCATTTGATCGATTTAGAGCTACAGGCGGTATCACATCAGGCAAAGGTGACTGGGCATGGCTACAGCACACACTTGCTTGCCTAGATGACAATGGTCGTGCTGCTGTAGTATTGGATACGGGAGCAGTGACTCGTGGATCAGGTAGTAAGAATGAAGATAAAGAACGCAACATCCGTAAGTGGTTTGTTGACCATGATTATGTGGATGGTGTGATTCTGCTTCCAGAAGACTTGTTCTACAACACCACTGCAGCTGGTGTGATCGTTGTGCTCAACAAACGTAAGTCAGCCTCACGCAAAGGCAAGATTACACTGTTCAATGCGAGCAAGCATTTTCTCAAAGGTAAGCCTAAGAATTATTTGCCACAGGATGATATCCGTGGGATGGCAGCAACTTACTTCAAAGGAGATGTGATTGATGGAGAGATTGCGATTATCACGATCAAGCAGGCAGAAGAAGCAGACTATAACTTGAGCCCCAGCCGCTGGGTTGGCCAGTCTGAAAATGCTGAGCATGCCTCGGTTTCCGAACTAGTTGGAAAACTAAAAACATTATCTGCTTCCATTCAAGAATCTGACAAAACTCTCTTTGCTGTTTTGGAGCAGCTGCAATGAGCGACCAATTACAAACAAAAAAACTTGGAGACCCAAATGTTGCCGATGTGATTCTTGGGCAGTCACCACCGTCATCTACTTACAATGACAAAAGTGATGGATTGCCGTTCTTTCAAGGTAAAGCAGATTTTGGTTTACTTTATCCAGTTCCTAGAATGTGGTGCAATAGCGGGCAGAAATTTGCTAAGCGTGGCGATATTCTCATGTCAGTTCGTGCGCCTGTTGGTGACGTCAATATTGCTACAGATAAGTGTGTGATTGGTCGTGGCGTTGCTGCAATTAGAGCCAGTTCTAATATCGATCCTTGGTTTCTTTACTTCGCGCTCCTTCACTCCAAGCCGACTCTTGAGGCAAGAGCCACTGGATCAACCTTTGCCAGCGTTAATAAAGCTACATTGCATGATTTAGAAATTCCATTTGTGACTCGTAACGAACAAACAGTAATAGGATCATTGTTAAAACAGTTGATTTTAAAAATCGAGCAAGAAAATCATAGCCTGGACACGACTACCTCACTCAAACAAGCCACAATGCGGAAGCTATTCACGCGTGGTTTGTACGGTGAAGCTCAGAAAGAAACTGAGATTGGGTTGATGCCGGAAAGCTGGGGCATTGATATCCTTGGCTCACGTCATAATGTTGTTTCTGGTGGAACACCGTCTCGAAACAATCCTTCATATTGGACAGGAGGCACAATTCCCTGGGTCAAGACAACTGAGGTTAATTACCGCACAATTACTGCGACTGAAGAACACATCACACCTCAAGGATTGGAGAACTCTGCTGCCAAGATGTTGCCTGTTGGTACTCTAATGATGGCAATGTACGGACAAGGTGTAACGCGTGGTAAAGTTGCAATACTTGGTATTGAGGCAGCATGTAATCAGGCTTGCGCTGCCATTACTCCAAAAGACGATGTGATCCTACCTCGCTATCTATATCACTTTCTCAGTTGGCGATATGAGGCCATTCGATCTCTAGCTCACGGAGGTCAACAACAAAATCTCAACCTGGAAATTGTGCGTGATCTTTCGGTTGTTTTTCCCAAATCCAAAAAAGAACAGGAAGAGATTGTTACGATCCTTGATGCCTTTGACTGCAAAATCGCTCTCCACAAACAAAAGCGGGCTGTTCTCGAAGAACTCTTCAAGTCTCTTCTGCACAAACTCATGACTGGTGAAATCCACGTGAGTGAACTGAATCTTGCGGCTCTTTCGCCAAATGAGGCTACAGTATGAGTTCTCTCAAAATCAGTGAAGCTGGCACAGTTCAATTCCCAATGGTTAATCACTCGGCAGAAATTGGCTGGATTCCACTCACTCCAGAAATTGCTCGCGAGAAACGTGATGGTGATGCCGGAACATTCTTTCGAGATGATCTTGGCAACAAACTCAAAGATTTCAATAACTGGCTTAGTGACGATAATAGTCGCTCTATCATTGAAACACTTGATGCTTTGCCTGCTACCATC